>NZ_JBFUGA010000152.1:0-10349 GCF_056403155.1 Methylobacterium sp. P3_A11 | reverse complement strand
CGACCGTCAAGCGCTACCACTACGACAGCCACGACCAACTGCGGGAACACCTCGCCGCTTTCCTGGATGCCTACAACTTCGCCCGGCGGCTCAAGACCCTACGCGGCCTCACGCCATACGAAGCGACCTGCCGAGCCTGGGCAGACGACCCAGGCCGGTTCAGATACGACCCAACCCATCTCACCTCGGGACTGAACACCTAGGCTCAGGCCTGATCGCAGCCTGAGAGCTGCCGACTAAGTCACCCCTGCCATTCATCCCTTCACCGTAGCGTTTTCGCTTAGCGTTGCCGTTCTGTAACAGGCAGGCGCGCGCCTGCGCGTCTACTCATCGTCGCGCGTCAGTAGGATAAGGCCGCAGGGTGATGATCGGGCCCGCTCTGTTGGCGAGATGCATCTCGCAATCCGCCATCGCCATGTTGCTAACCTCGAGCCTCGCTGCGGCCCCTGGGCTTGCCGAGGAACTGAGGGATAACAAGGCGAAATCCTCATCGAACAGCGGCAGCCCGGGCGGGAAGGGTGGCAAAACCGACGGGCAGAAGGATGTCGACACCGAGCACTTGTTCGGCTTCACCGAAGGCTCTGACACGGGTGAGAAGGGCGAGCAGGAGGTCCTGGTCGATACCATCTCGCGCTTCAGCAAGCGCCGTGACGGTCCGGGCTCTTCCACCTACCGCGTGCTCGACACGCGGTTCTCCTATCAGTTCAACCCCGCTGAGCGGTTCAGCGTCGAGCTGAGCGCCTTCTGCAATCTCCGCCGGCAACGCAACATCGCGGAGTTGGACGACAAGGCGTTCGGCACGTTCGACGGCGCGTCGGTGGAGCTGAAGTACCAGTTCCTAAAAGGATCGGCCGAGCAGCCGCTCGGACTCGCCCTTGAGCTACGCCCTCGCTTCACCCGGATCCTACCTGTCGAGGGCAATGGCGCGAACGTGTTCGACATGGAAAGCCTCATCCAGCTCGACGTGCAGGTCGTGCCGGCCAAGATCTGGTACGGCAGCAACATTAGCTTCGAGCCTGCGGCCGGGCGCCAGCGAGGGGGCAGCCAGGGCTACCGATCCTCGACCTTCCTGTGGTCGAACGCGGTGGTTGGGCAGGTGACGGAAGGGACCTTCGTGGGCCCGGAGGTGCGCTACTTGCGCGGCTACGACGGTATCTTCCTCAACCGCCTTCAGAGCCAGGCGGTATTGGTCGGGCCTGTCCTGCATCACCGCTTCACCGAGAAGATCTGGCTGACCGTGGCCTATGTGGCTCAAGCGTGGGGGCGCGACACCGATCCGGCCTATGCCCGGCGCGGCCTTGGCCTGACACAGTTCGAACGCACAAACCTGCGCGTGAAGTTCGGCATGGAATTCTGAGCGGTAAAATCGACCTCGCCCCAACCAGCTTTGGGCTCTCGCACCACAGTTGGCGCCACCTTGGGGAGCAATCGCTCTAAACTCCGAACCGGTCGCCCCTCGCGGGCAGCGCGCGTACTTCAGCGTTGAGTCCGAGAAATGCATATTCCCAGAACAGCTCAAGCATTTTGGCTCCGGCCGCGGCTTCTCGGCTCGGCTGCGCTTTGCTTGGCTCTAAGCCTTGTCCTCCCGATCCCATCGGTTTGGACCAGGCTCCTTATCGGCTGGTGCGTGAGCGTCATCACCTATGTGGCGCTGGTAATCTTTCAGCTGACGCGCGGATCGAGTGAAGCGCTGCGCCGCGAAGCGTCCCGTCTCGACGATAGCGCGTTTACGATTTCCCTGTTTGCAGTTCTGGCCGCTGCTGCAAGCTGCGGGGCTGTGGCGATGCTGCTGTTCGGCCAACAAGAGCAGGATGGATATCGGATCCCTCATATTGCGCTCGCTGCTTTGACGCTGCTTTGCGCATGGGTCTTCGTGCAGGTGGTCTTCACCACTCACTACGCGCACGTCTACTATGGCGAAGAGGATGGCAAGCCCCGCGGTGGCTTGGATTTCAACGGCGATGATCATCCAGATTTTTGGGATTTCTTCTACTTTTCCGTAACGATTGGAGCGACATCGCAGACATCCGATACTGACATCACTGCAAAGCAAATGCGTAGGATCGCAACCTTGCAGACGCTATACGCCTACTTTTTCAACACGAGCCTCTTGGCTTTAGCCGTGAACATGGCGGCTGGCCTTGCTCAGCATTGAAACTGGCAACTGACCCGCCGTACAAATTCTACTTTGCCATGCTAAACTTGAGAGCACAGTTCATTATCCCGGCGTCGACGTCGAGGATGTGCTTGTGCTGGTACAAGGCACTGAGATCTGAGCGTTCGGCGGCTCGGCTGCAGCGTCGAGGCTTCGGAACCGGCCTGACTAGCGCGCCCCTTGCAGCCGTTCAGCCATCCTCTTGTGCATCCCGCAAGCACACATCGAGTGGTTGACACTCGGTCAACTCATGAGGGGCACGCCGTCACTCTGAACGATGGCGCGCCGGACCGTCGAGCGGGCTGCGTCGATGGCCAAGGTGGCGGCGCCGAGCGTCCGCGCCTCGGTAGGCTTGTTCAGGGCATGGCGCGCTATGATGCTCGCGAGGTCGTCTACCTCGCTGGCTATGGCCGCCAGCCGCCCGCGGTCCGTCTCACGGCTGGCCTCAGACCGAAGTTCGAGCAGGCGCGTGGTCGCCACCTCGATCCGCTCCCGGCGGATCCGCCCCAGGCGTTGCCGCAGCCAAGCTGTCGTCGAGCCCAGGCCGCCACCCAGGATGGCCACGAGATAGATCCAGCTCTCATAGCGCTCGATAAATGTCTCCTGCTCGCGCTCGTAGTAGTCGATGGCGCCCGGGTGGATGGGCAACCGGGCGCTGGTGGCGTCCGCCGTGTCTTCGTAATCTGGACGGCTGACGTCTTCCGCTGCCGGAACCGTCTCGGCCAGGGCTGTGCGCATCTCGAACAGGTGCTGCGTCACCTCCGCGACGAGGCTGCGCGACAGGTTGGCTCGCGCCATCAAGCGGTAAGACGAGCCAACGGTCGCGACGTCCTCCGCCGGAAGGCGCGGGCTGCCGCCGAACAGTGCGGCTGGCACCGTGACTGGCTGCAGGCGTGGCCAGCGCGCCAGCACCGCGGCGGTGTCGGGTACACCGAACAGCGTAGCCTCGCCATCGGCGCTCGCCGCCTGAACGAGGCCGACCACCCGCCGCGCCGCCGAGGATGTGGGCGTCGTCACCAGCACCATCGCGTCGATGCGACCGTCCCCAAACGCAACTGCCACATCGGCTTCCTCTATCGGGACAAGCGCGACAGCCTTCGGCGGTACGGCGCCGGCTGGAGCGTCGGTCAGAAGCTCCATCCCGAAATGGGCAACCAGGGTGCCGGCCAGCGTCCTGTCGGCAGTCCTGTTCGACAGCACGCCGAGTTGCTTGCCTGCCAAGTCCGGGAAGTCCTTGATGCCGGATTGCGCGGGGGCGACCACGAACGCCGCCAGCTTCCGCAAGATAGCCAGGGTTAGGCCATTGCCCGGCATAGAGACGTCCGGACGCACTATCGCGAGGTCGACTTGGCCGGCTTTGAGCGCCTCTGCACTCTCGCGCACCCCGTCGAAGGACAACACCTTTAGCCGGATGCCGAGCTTCCTGCGCGCGAGTTCGTCGGCGTAGGCCCGCAGCAGGGCCGGTTCAGGGCCTCCCTTGGGAGCGACAGCGATAGTCAGCGTCGTGGGTCGCGTCAGGTGGACCGCGGCAGCGGTCCCGAGGACGATCAGCAGCGCCAAGCCGAGAAGTAGCCATGCTTCCCGGCCAGCCGGGATCGCCAACTTACGCACACACTCTCCTCGCTCACCGCGGACTCTTACGACCGTGGTGCCCAAGTGGGCGACGCGCCGCCGATTTACGAGGAGTCTTCCGAGCGGCCGCGAGTTTGCGAGGGCCTCAATCTGCTCGCGCTCTGTTTACTTGATGCCGGGGCCGCATGCCCCCGCGCCGCGGAACGGTCAAGGCGCGTTCACCGTATTCATTAAAACGCCGTAGCCGCCGCGCTTGAGGTCGGGCAATCATGAAAGCGACGATGGTGCAGGGGGCAGGATCCCCCGAAGGCGCATACCGCTTCCTCGGCGGTCGCCCTGGAAGCGCTTGGCATTGTCTACGGCGACATCGGCACCAGTCCGCTCTACCGCCTGCGCGAGACCATCATGGCCGCGGCCGCAGGCGGCCCACCCAATCGCGAGGCGGTTCTCAGCTCCGTCTCGCTCATCCTCTCGTCGCTCGTCGTGGTCGTGGCGGTCGAGGACGGCCGGCTCAAGGGCGTCGACTGCGACCGCCTGAGCTACTTCATCAGACATGAGACGGTGGTCACCTCGGAAAAGGAGCCCGGCATGGCGACTTGACGCGAGGAGATCATCGCGCTGATGCAGCGCAACGCTGAGGAGACGGCGAGTTACCTGTGTGTGCCGGTCCAGCAAGCAATGGAGGTCGGCGCCGAGATGGAGATGTGAGTGGTAACCGTTCCAAGTAGGAGGATGCCCCGATGAGGGCGCCGAGGGGCTTCGCAGACTTCGCTTCGCGGGTCGCGCGCGCCGCGGGTCGGCCGTTGACCTTCGCGCTGAGCCTGATTCTCATCGTGGTCTGGGCAGTCACGGGGCCGCTGTTCGGCTTCTCCGATACGTGGCAGTTGGTAATCAACACCGGCACAACCATCGTGACGTTCCTGATGGTGTTCCTGATCCAGAACACGCAGAATCGCGACGGCGCAGCCATCCAGGCTAAGCTCGACGAGCTCATCCGGGCGAGCGCGGCGCAGAACCGCTTTATCGGGATAGAGGGACTGGCGGAGGAAGAGCTTGACGAACTACGGGCCCGGCTGGCGGTCAACAATGGCATAACATCGAGCACGATCGTTGAAGCCGCCGATCAGGCTGAGGCCGCTGCGAACGGTAAGGCACGCGAGGCTGCTCAAAGAGTTGCCGGAACGCCGTCGTACCCAACTTGACCGACACGACCAGAGAAAATTCGCTCGAGCCAGCGGCAAGTGTTCGGGAACAGCTGGCGCGTTCGTCGATCAGCTTTGTCGTCACAGTTGTAGGTGGATTGCTGGCACCAAGCAGACTGGGCGCCGCAAGTTTCAACGCGATCGTTGCGTGCCGGTCGTCGCCCTCTGCGAGACACCCGCTCTGACACACGTGAGCGCGCATACGACAAGAGGCACCCGGATGGGCGCCCCCTGATTACACGAAGTGGACGTGTACTCAGTCGTCCCAATCGTCGCGATGATGACGGAACCCCGGGTCACGACGCTCGATCACCCGCACGCCCGGACGGTCATAGCCGTGCAGGTAGAACCGGGCGCCGCTGTAGCCGTCGCGGTAGCCTTCACGGACGATGGTGCGGGAGTGGGCGTAGCTCGGGCCATAGCCATAGCCGCCGCCCCACTCATAGGTCTGGGCGGTCGTGGCGGCGCCTAGAGGCTGTTACGGACTGCTGCGAAATCGGCAGCCCTACGTAGAAGCAGGACGCTGAAGGCGACGAGGTGCAAGCCGGCCAAGGTTGCGGGCAGGCGTTCGTAGTCGCGGGCCAAGCGGCGGAAGCGGGCCATCCAGGCAAAGGCGCGCTCGACCACCCATCTGCGTGGCAGCAGCACGAAGCCGCGCTTGGCCTCGGGCAGCTTCACGACCTCCAGGGTGATGCCGTGATCGGCTGCCGCCTCCGCCGCGCGCTCACCTGTGTAGCCCTGATCGACATAGGCGAGGTTCACGCTGTCGCTGGTTGCCTCCTGCATGGCATCAGCGAGCGAGGCAACGGCGGCGCGATCATCGGCGTTGGCCGGTGTGACGTGCAGGGCCAGCACTTGGCCGCGCGTATCGACCGCTGCGTGCAGCTTCGACCCGCTCGCTGACCCGGCGGCTCGCCCCGTCGAGGAGATTGGCGGCCACGATCTCGAAGTCGTTGTAGGCGGTGTGGGTGAAGGCGCCTCGCCCATTGCAATCGCCAAGCGCGTAGACGCCCGGCACGCTGGTCTGAAGGGCGTCGTCGACAGTGATGTAGCCGCGCGCGTCCACGGCGATGCCGGCCGCCTCCAAGCCAAGGTCGTCGGTGTTGGGCCGGCGGCCCACCGCCAGCAGCACGTGAGTGCCCACAATCTCCGGCTCGCCCTCGTTGCAGTTCACCCCGACAACGACACCGTCGGCATGAGGCTCAAACCTGATGCACTCGGCGTTCAGCCTCAGAGCGATGCCCTCGTCGCGTAGGATGCCGGCGACCGACTCGGAGATGTCCGAGTCCTCACGACCAATCAACCGCGGCCCCATCTCCACGACGGTGACCTTGCTCCCAAACCGGCGGTAGGCTTGCGCGAACTCCAGCCCGATATAGCTGCCGCCGACCACCACGAGGTGCTCCGGGATCGTGTCGAGCTGCAGCAGCGAGGTGTTGGTCAGGAACGGCACCGCGTCGATGCCAGGCATCTCGGGCACGTGCGCGCGGCCGCCCACGTTGATGAAGATCCGCTCGGCCTCCAAGCAAGCCTCCCTATGGCAGAGTCTGTCCTTCGGGGCGAACTACAAGGCTGCCTACTGCATCGCTGCCTGCCCGGCTGGGGAAGACGTCATCGGGCCCTACCTCGATGACCGGGTCGGCTTCGCCCGCGACGTCGTCAAGCCTCTGCAAGCCAAGGTAGAGCCTGTCTACGTGGTACCAGGCTCGGATGCTGAGGAGCACGTCCGAACGCGTTACCCGGCCAAGACAGTGAGGCGGGTGGGAAACGGCGTCAGACCGCAGAACATCGCGAGCTTGCTCGTCGGAATGCGCCTCACCTTCCAACGCAACAAGGCACGTGAGTTGGACGCGGTCTACCGCTTCACGGGAGCGGAGAAGCGCGACGTGACGATCACCTTGCGCCATCGTGATCTCATCATAGAGGAAGGCCTCAACGGCACCGCCAATCTCGTCATTCAGGCTGACAGCGAAGCCTGGCTGCAGTTCGTCCGCAAGGAACGCGGACTTCCTGGCCTGCTCCTCTCGCGCAAGCTGCGCGTCAAAGGATCACCGAAGCTCCTCGTCGCTTTTGGCAAATTCTTCCCCTGATTCCAGGCGATCTTTGATACACCTTCGACCGTGCCTGCACTCCAATGGAGCAAGTTGCAACGACCATCTCAATCGGCCGCTTCATGTCCGCTTACGGAATTGAACGGGTGGCCCATGAATGACTGGGAAGGGCGCAAAGCCGAAGATCCGCTACCGTGCGTCGGGGCAGGGCCCGGATGCAGTGCTGAGCTTCTGCTAGGCGGCACAGCCGAACAGCAGCATCTGCCCTGTCGCGCCGGGTGATGGTCTATAGCTTCAACCCAGCGGACTTAAGCCTGTCCGCAAGGCGTGGGTAAACCTTGAGCGCATTGCCCGCATAGATCTTCGCCCGGTCTGCTTCCGAGATCGCGGCCATCTCGACGTAGCGCTTAGTGTCATCGTAGGCGTGGCCGGTCTCAGGATCGACGCCGTTGACTGCCCCGACCATCTCGGAGGCGAACAGCACGTTGTCGTGCGGCACGACCTTGAGCAGCAGATCGATGCCTGGCTGATGGTAGACGCAGGTGTCGAAGTACACGTTGCGCATCAGCTCGGAGAGCGGTGGCCGCTTCATGTCCTGCGCGAGGCCTCGGTAGCGCCCCCAGTGATAGGGAACCGCGCCGCCACCATGGGGAATGATCAGGCGCAGCGTCGGGAAGTCCTTGAACAGGTCGGAGGTGACGAACTGCATGAAGGCGCTGGTATCGCCATTGATGTAGTGGGCTCCCGTCGCGTGGAAGTTGCGGTTGGCCGAGGCGCTGACGTGGACCATGCCTGGCACATCGAGCTCGACCATCTTCTCCCACAGCGAGTACCAGAAGCGGTCGGAGAGCGGCGGGTCCGTCGCGAGAAGGCCGCGTTGCTAACGGCGGCCAGCAGTAGGTTCATGCGGCCCCGAATTGCCAGGCCATGCTATTTATGGCGAGCCTAGTTCGGGCCGAGCTGGAACGGTTTGGCCAGCCCGAGCTTCTCGTGTGCCTCTGCTGGCGTCATCTGCCGAATGGCTTCCTCGGAAAAGCCAAGCTCACGAAGCGCCGCCCGCTGACGGTTCGTAATCATCAACGACACGGCAGGTGACGTGGCAGGCGCGGTGCCCCTGCCGGTCAACTCGGTGTCCTCGGCGTGGCCGACACGGTCGAGGAACGCTTCCTCTGCCGCCGCCTGACTGCGGAGCAGCCGAAGGTAGTCGTCAGTTCCCCCCATTCTCGACCCTCTTTGCTCCACTGCCGACCCAAGGATTGCGCCGGATCAGCTACGGGACAGTCGGTACGACCCGCCTGACGAATTAGTAGGCTGCGGCCGACAGATCTGTTCCGGGAGAGCTGGGTCTTGCCTACCGTCGCCCCGAGTGGAAGCGGTGACGCCAGCCTTCATTGAGCCTGCGCTCCTCCGCGCTCTCCTCCGGGACAGCGTCCAGACGCAGCAGGATCATCGCAAAGCCGTTCTGCTGACGGTACACCTGCTCGTAGAGGTCCGGCGCGCGGAGGTCACGCTTCACATCGATCCAGAGATCTGGCCTGCACGCGGCGGTTTCGCACGCTGTGCGCGGCCGATGTGGACTGCTGCGATAGAGCGAGCCTGTCGGAACCGGGCTGCCGACCGCGCAGATGATAGCTGGAAAGGAGAGGCTGCGGTAGAACCACTGCACCCGGCCGTTGCCCGCCACGACGATGGCGATCCGCTCAGGATGGTATTGCACGTAGCCCCGAGCCGCCGCCTTCTTGCGGACCGCGAAGTCGCGCGCGAGCACAAGAACGTGCTGCAGATCGGGCTTGTGAAAGGCCGCCATGGCTCCTCGCAGCAGGTGCGGGGGCATCAGCATGAGACTGGCGAAGCGGTTGGCCTCGACCTCCCTGCGTTGCCGCTGATCGCCCTCCTTCGCTGTGATGCGAAGCAGGTCAGAACTCTTGCACAGGAACCGGCCGGGCTGATCCGGGACGTGGTGCGCCATCAGGAAGTGGCCGAGTTCGTGTATGATGGTGAAGCGGCGACGCGGTTCGCCCACGCGCTTGGCGAGGATAGTGCCTTCGGACCGCTTCGCGTCGGTAACGAGGCCCCCCTCGAACTCGTCGGTGTCGAGGTCCTCGATCCGGAGGATGCCGGGTCGCGCGCAGAGCTCCTGTATCGGCACGGGCGTCGGTAGGTTCGGTTCGGCTTGTAGGATGCGTTTGACGAGCGCCTCCGGCGTGCCCGCGTTCGCGAGATCCATCCTGCTGATCGGCATCCGAGCGGCCCCTTTCCGTTCCGGGGCCGACCCGTGAGGCCACCACGTACCCGTGATCCCAATACCGTTGCTACTGGGAGTTTGCGTGGGCGGTAACCCACCTTCGGCTCAGCATGAACGGTAGGCAAAGCTTGCGGCGGCTTCACCATCGACGACCTCTCCAAACGAGCTGTCCCGTTGCGGAGAGCACGCAACTAACGCTTCTTGCCCAGTTCGGCGGCGATGTCCTTGGTCATCCGGCCGACCTTGCGATGAGCGGCTGTAAGCTGGTCCTGTGTGACACCCCAGCGCTTCATCCAGAACTCAACAGCCTTGCGTTCCGACAGGTCGAGTCGGTCCTTATCGATGAAACCACGCTTGTCCTTGAGGCCGGCCATCGGGGATCCTACTGGGTTGATGCCACGCAGGCTGGGAAGGACCTCGCGACGCATCAGTATGCAGCCTGAGCCTCGTGCAGGTCACCCCGCCAACAGCTAAGCTGGGCTGGCTATGCAGTTCGTTGCGACGCTGCGCCCAATCGGGAAATCCCAATAATTTCACGCGAACTGCGGCTGGGGTAAATGCTAGGGTTCGCATCAAAAATTCTCTAGAAAAGTAATATTCTGCAGCTACTTGCCGGCAATGTTTGCCGGACTCCGTCTCCGCCACATTTCCCATTCTAGCCAGTTATTGAGCTGGCGTTTCGCCAAATGCTGAATTTCTTCGCTCTTGGCGGCACTTTGCGCAGGCCGCATATCCGAGCTGAGCGGCTGAGACGCACTCGGGCGGATTGTAGGCCGTTCTCGCGCCGCCGTCTCGCTTCAGCCTAGCGCCAGTACCACCGTCTCAGCCTGCGCCCCAGGCAGATCCCCAGTCGGCAGTCTCCGCGCCCGCACACAGCCTCGTCGCGTTCGTGCTGGATGACTGCACTAGGTGTGCAGTCCCGCGGTGTGGTGGCATCAATTTAGCTGTAACCGCCGCACACCGGGAGGCGTTATGGGACAGGTTCTTCACGGCTGCGCCACGACCACGCACGCGGTCAGAGCAACGCTACAGCGATCGAAAGCTCCGCTCAAAGATCTTGCCGCCCAGCATGGACTGAACCCCAAGACAGTCGCGAAGTGGCGTAAGCGAGCCTTCGTGCATGA
>NZ_JBFUGA010000151.1:0-10381 GCF_056403155.1 Methylobacterium sp. P3_A11 | reverse complement strand
GCGTAGCTCTCGACCTGCATGGCCGCCTTCAGGCCGGTCGCGGCTGGCATGGCTGCCTGGGCCGGGTCGGCAGCGGCCAGGAGCGTGACGGCCCCGATCAGGCCAGCGACTGTCTTATCCATTGACGAGATCCTTTCAGGAACAACGCCGGCGGCCGCCCTCGAAAGGGCCACCGGGACGCGGTCTGAAACACCAAGGGGAAACGGACCGTTCCGGTTTCGCGGCCTCAGGGAAAGTCAATTTCACGGCATGTGCGGCGATCGCGTTCCACCGGGCCGGCAAAAGGCGCCGGGCTGGAGAATGAAACCGAATTTAATGGACTTCGGCGAAATGAACGCGCGCTGAATTGCTTCAGCGGATGGCGGCCCTGCTCCGGAAGGTCTGTGAGCCGATCGGCTGACCTTGGACCCCGCCGGCGGCACACGGCGTGTGCTGGACGGTTAACCAGGACCCGTCCGGAATCGACGAGCCCGAGCCGCCCCTCTCTGACCGGGTCTGGTGCCAGGTCTCGGAGTGGAGGGTGGAGCGCGCCGTGCGCGACCTGGTGCATGCCTGCCCTGGTGCGATCCCGCCTTTCACGCGACATCGACGACACCGAGCGCGACGTTGGCGCCGCTGTGCCCCTTCCGGCGTCGTGCTCTCCGGCGGATCATCCGAGGGTGGGGACAACAACCGCCGGCTGTCGGATCCGGCGCAAAGGGTCGTGCCGGTGCGCCACGAAGCGGAGGCAGCGTTAATCCGTTCGGCCGCGCGGCGGGCGTCAATTTGTCTGCGCGTTGCATTTGCAGTGACCCAATTCGTACAATTTGTAGAAATCGTCCTGCATTCATCACGGCGACAGCTTGACGTCTCGTTCCGTCTAAAGGAAATCAGCCGGCCAGAGTGCCACGCTGAAGGGCATGCCGCGCGAGCGGAATCTTGGAGAGGAAACGATGGTCTTCGCAGGTCGCGCGGCAGCTGCGTTGCTGCTGGTCACCATGGTGTCGGCCCCGGCGCGGGCCGCGGACCCGATCAAGATCGGGCTGAGCGGCCCCTTTACGGGGGGCTCGTCTTCGATGGGCGTTTCGATGCGGGACGGCGCCAAGCTCGCCGCGGCCGAGATCAACAAGGCCGGCGGCGTCCTCGGCCGGCCGATCCAGCTGATCGAGCGCGACGACGAGGCCAAGAACGAAGTCGGCGCGCAGGTCGCGCAGGAACTGATCAACAAGGAGAAGGTGGTCGCCACCGTCGGATTCATCAACACCGGCGTCGCGCTGGCCGCCCAGCGCTTCTATCAGGAAGCCGAGATCCCGGTGTTCAACAACGTCGMCACCGGGACGATCATCACCAACCAGTTCAAGGAGCCGGATTACGACGCGAACTACGTCTTCCGGAACTCCGCCTACGACGTGCTCCAGGCCGGCCTGATGGTCGACGAGGCCCTCGCGCAGGGCCACAAGAAGATCGCGGTCCTCGCCGACTCGACCAATTACGGCCAGCTCGGCCGCGAGGACATCGAGAAGTACCTGGCGACCAAGAACGTGAAGCCCGTCGCGGTCGAGAAGTTCAACATCAAGGACGTCGACATGACGGCCCAGCTGCTCAAGGCGCAGCAGGCCGGCGCCGAGGTGATCCTCGCCTACGGAATCGGGCCGGAGCTGGCCCAGATCGCCAACGGCATGTCCAAGCTCGGCTGGAAGGTGCCGATGATCACAAGCTGGCCGTCCTCGATGCAGAGCTTCATCGACATCGCTGGCGCGAACGGCAACGGCGTGATCATGCCCCAGACCTTCATCGAGGATGGGACCCTGCCGAAGCGCAAGGCGTTCCTGGAGAACTACTACAAGACCTACGGCGTGACGAAGATCCCGACCCCCGTGGCCGGTGCCCAGGCCTACGACTCGGTCTACCTCCTCGCCGCGGCGATCAAGCAGGCCGGCGGCACCGACGGCCCGAAGATCCGTGCCGCCCTCGAGAACCTGAACGAGAAGGTCGAGGGCGTGGTCACCACCTACGACAAGCCCTTCACCGCCAAGGACCATAACGCGATCTCGCGCAACATGGTCGTGTTCGGGAAGGTGCAGGACGGCAAGATCGTCTACGACAAAGCCGAGGATGCCAAGAATGCCGGCGTCGTCCGCCTCAAGGAGAAGTCCTCGAACTGAGGGTCCGGACGCCGCGGCCGTCAGGGTCGCGGCGTCCCCTTCCGAGTCGGCGGCGTCTCGTCTGCCGGCGCTGCGCAGAGCGGTCCCGCGGCACCCGCCGGGCGACCGCACGCTCCTCCGGTGACAGCGATCCCATGGAAATCCTGCTCCAGCTCATCGCCTCCGGCGTCGCGGTCGGCATGATCTACGCCGCCATCGCGTTCGGCTATCAGCTCACCTTCGCGACCTCGAAGACGCTCAATTTCGGCCAGGGCGAGGCGCTGGCGCTCGGAGCCCTGTTCGGCCTCACCCTGGTGCCGTTCGTCGGCTACTGGCTGATGATCCCGCTGGTCCTGGTCTTCGGCTTCGCCCTCGGGGCCGTGGTCGAGCGGCTCGGCGTGCGCCCGGCCGTGAAGATCAAGTCCGAGTACGGGTGGATCATGGCGACCATCGCGCTCGGCATCATCTTCAAGAACGTCGCCGAGAACGTCTGGGGCCGCGACGACCTGAAATTCCCATCCCCGCTCCCCGAGACGGCCCTCCAGGTCGGCGGCGTGCGCATCCTGCCGATGGAGCTGATGATCGTCGCGGGCGCGCTGCTGATGATGCTCGCCGTCGAGATCTTCAATCGCAAGTCGATCTGGGGGAAGGCGGTCGTCGCCACCTCCAACGACATCGACGCCGCCGGCCTGATGGGCATCAACACCCAGAAGGTGATCACCCTGTCGTACTCGATCAGTGCCATGACGGCGGCCTTCGCGGGCGTGCTCGTGGCGCCCGTGACGCTCACCGGCGCCACGATGGGTTCCGTCCTGGCCCTGAAGGCCTTCGCGGTGGCGATCATCGGCGGCCTCGAATCCGGCCTCGGCGTCATCGTCGGCGGCCTGATCCTCGGCGTCGCGGAGACGCTGACCGGCTTCTACATCTCGACCGGCTACAAGGACGTGCCGGGCCTGATCCTGCTCCTCGTCGTCCTCTCCATCCGCCCGGTCGGCCTGTTCGGCAAGGCCGTCATCAAGAAGGTCTGACCGTGACCGCCCGCGCAATCCTCACGGCAGCCTGAGCCATGGCGCAGACCCTCGCCCCCGCCGAAGCGCCCGCCCCGGCGGCCGCCCCCAGCCTGTCGCGCCACATGGGCGTCCTCGGCGCCGTGCTTCTGGTCGTCGGCCTCGCCGTCTTCCCGCATGTGGTCACGAGCTCGTACTACATCCACCTGATGGTGGTGATCGCGATCTACGCGATCCTGATCCTCGGGCTCGACATCGTGGTCGGCTACACCGGGCAGGTGAGCCTCGGCCATGCCGGCTTGTTCGGCGTCGGCGCCTATTCGGCGGCGGTGCTGTTCCTGCACTTCAAGCTCGGCCTGTGGTGGGGCATCCTGGCGGGAATCGGCGTGACCTCGGCTTTCGGGCTGCTGCTCGCCGTGCCGGCCCTGCGGGTCACCGGCCCCTACCTCGCCATGGTGACGCTGGCCTTCGGCACCATCATCCAGATCTTCATCAACGAGCTGACGCCCCTGACGAACGGCCCGCTCGGCATCACGCTGCCGCCGGCCCGCGTCCTCGACTTCTCGCTCCTCGGCCTCCAGGCCCCCTGGGGTGCGGCCGGGCGCAAGCTCGAATTCTATTACGTCGTCTGCCTCGCGCTGCTGGCCACGATCCTGGTGGTCAACCGCGTGGTCCGCTCGCCCTACGGCCGGGCCTTCGAAGCGCTGCGCGACTCGCCGATCGCCTGCGACTGCATGGGCGTCAGCGTCTACCGCTACAAGGTCTACGCCTTCGTGATCTCGGCGGCGCTGGCGGGCCTCGCGGGCGCCCTGTTCGCGTGGTCGGAGCGCTACGTGGCGCCGAACTCCTACGGGTTCGAACTGACCGTGCTGTTCCTGCTCGCTGTCACGATGGGCGGGCGCAAGTCGCGGGCGGGGCCGATCATCGGCTCTGCGATCATCGTGATGATGCCGAACGTGCTCGCCGATATCGGCCTCGTGCGGATCATGGCGGGAATCATCGCGCTGTCCGCGCTGGTCGTGGGCGGCCTGGCCTTCCTGCGCCGCCAGGAGAACCGGTTCGCCCTGCTGGTGCCGGTCGGACTCTGCCTCGCCTTCCTGCCCGCGACCCTGCTGCTCGAATCCGTCACCGACTTCCGCCTGACGGTGTTCGGCCTGATGATCCTGTTCGTGGTGTACTACCTGCCGGACGGGATCGTGGGCTTCGTCCGCGAGAAGATCCCGGCCCTGCGCCCGGCCCACACCGCCGAGGGCAAGAGCCTCCACGCCGAGGGCGCGGCGCTCAGCGTCCAGAGCGGCGGCCGGGGCGCCGATCCGCTGCTCACGGTCGATCAGGTCCTGATGCAGTTCGGCGGCCTCAAGGCCCTGGCCGGCGTGAACCTCGTGGTCCGGCCGGGCACGATCCACGGGCTGATCGGGCCGAACGGCTCCGGCAAGAGCACGATGATGAACGTGCTCACCGGCATCTACCGGCCGACCGGGGGCAGCGTGACCCTCGCCCGCGGCCAGGGCTCGAAGCGCCTCGACGGGCGCACGCCCTCCGAGATCGCCGCCGCCGGTGTCGCCCGCACCTTCCAGAACGTGCAGCTGTTCCGCGAGATGACGGCGCTCGAGAACGTGCTGGTCGGTCTCCACCACAGCTTCCGCGGCACCCTGTTCGACGCGATCCTCGGGACGCCGCGTCGGCGCCGGGAGGAGCGCGAGCAGCGCGCCCGCGCCATGGCGATGCTCGACTTCGTGGGCCTCGGCGCCCTCGCGCAGGTGGAGGCCCGCAACCTGCCCTACGGCAAGCAGCGGCTCCTCGAGATCGGCCGCGCCCTTGCCCTCGACCCGGTCCTGCTCCTCCTCGACGAGCCCGCCGCGGGCCTCACCGCCCCCGACATCGCCGAGCTGACGGCGATCATCCGCAAGATCCGGGACGCCGGCATCACGGTGATCCTGATCGAGCACCACATGGACGTGGTCATGGGCCTGTGCGACCGCGTCAGCGTCCTCGATTTCGGCCACAAGATCGCGGAGGGCAACGCCCGCGAGGTGCAGTCGGACCCGAAGGTGGTCGAGGCCTATCTCGGCAGCCCGGTCGCCGACGAGGAGATGACCCATGCTTGAGGTCACCGGACTGTCGGCTGGTTACGGCCAGGTCGAGGTTCTGCACGGCCTCGATTTCGCGGTGCCGAAGGGTCAGGTCGTGGCGCTGATCGGCTCGAACGGAGCCGGCAAGACCACCACGATGCGCGCCCTGTCGGGCATGATCCGCCCGCGTGCGGGCTCGATCCGCCTGAACGGGCGCGAGATCGGCGGCCTCGACAGCCACGACGTCGCCCGGTCCGGCCTCGCCCATTCGCCCGAGGGACGGCGCGTGTTCCCGACGCTCTCGGTCGAGGACAACCTGACGCTCGGTGCGTTCCCCCGCCTGACGGGCTCCCGGCCGAAGGGCGACGTCGCGGCCGACCGCGAGCGGGCCTTCGAGATGTTCCCCCGCCTCAAGGAGCGGCGCACGCAGCTCGCCGGCACGCTGTCGGGCGGCGAGCAGCAGATGCTCGCCATGGGCCGCGCCCTGATGCTGCGGCCCGAGATCCTCCTCCTCGACGAGCCCTCGATGGGGCTCGCCCCGAAGCTGGTGGAGGAGGTCTTTCGGATCATCCGCCTGCTCAAGGCCGAGCAGGTGACGATGCTGCTCGTGGAGCAGTTCGCCATGGCGGCGCTCGGCGTCGCCGACCACGCCTACGTGCTGGAGAACGGTCGGATCCGCTTCCAGGGGCCGGCGCAGCAGATGCGCAACGATCCGGCCGTGCGGGCGGCGTATCTCGGCGGCAGCCATTGATCCACCGCCGGGGCGGCTTTCCGTTCCAGGGCACGGCCCACGGCCGATCTGGCCACGCCGCCCGGCAGGCGGCGCGCGCAGCACGGCCTACGACCGCTTCGATCGCTGGTCGTCGGGCGCGGCGCGCTGGACGGTCACGTGCCTGCGGCCGGATGCCTGGATTGCACCGGTCGCAATTTCTCGAACCGCTTCACGAGCCGATCCCGCTTCAGGCGCGACAAGCGGGCGATCCAGAAAACACCGTCGAGTTGATCGATCTCGTGCTGGATGATCGCGGCCGGAAAGCCCTCCGCCTCGGCCGCGTGGGCTGATCCGTCGAGGTCGAGATAGCGGAAACGAATGCGGGCGGCCCGCGTGATCCGTTCTCGCACCCCCGGCATGCTGACGCTGCCCTCGTCATGGGCCGCCGTATCGGGCGATGCCCAGGAAATGGCCGGGTTCACGTAGACGCTCAGGCTCGCCTCCGGCGACATCCGGGCCACGACGAGGCGCGCGGGAACGCCGATATGGGGAGCCGTCAGACCGAGGGCATTGGCGGCCACAAGCGTGTCCCGGACATCGTCGGCAAGGGCTTTGAGGGTTGGCCCAAAGTCGGTGACTGGGGCGGCCGGCAGCGTGAGGCGAGGATCGGGAAACACGAGGAGGGCGCGAGCCGCCATGGTTGGTCTATCCGCCTGCGAGGGTGTGCAATCCCGCCCCTCGCTATCGAAGGAAGCCCGCGGGGTGAACCGTCAAGGCGGACGAAGACCGATGCCGAAACGGTCGCCGCCCCCCGGCTCAGCCGACCGCTTCGTATCGCTTACGGTCGCTCGGACAGCTCCGGCTCCTCCTTCGGCTCGGGCATCGCAGCCCCTCGGCTTGTCTGCCTGGGTCGCGCCACCCGATGACCTTGCCATCCGCATGGAGGAAGGCGTTCTCCAAGGATCGGACCGGACCAGATCCGGAGTTGCATTTTTCTCAATGCCACAGTGATCGGACAGGAAAATTAATATCCCAAGCGATTGAAATCATCATCAGGTCGGCATCGAAGCTGCCAGCTGCCTGCGATGCAATCACGGTGACGCAGCAGGCTGCGAGTTCGATGGATCGATACAGAAATCTTCACTTTTTTACTAAATAGATACTTCACTCGAAGCTAGATTCGCAGCCCGAACGAAACCACCGATATTGAAATTTTGACTTAGAAAAAGGAAGTCGCCGATGGAGCGTCGTCGCCCTCAAAAGTGGCGTTCGCGGCGTGCGTGGGTCCTGCGGAGAAGGCGGCGGGGAATTCGAAGCGCAACGCCAGGAGCGCCGAGCGGATCGCTCCTTTCACCTGTGCGGGCGCACCCCGCACTTCAGCCTCGTCGCGAAGGTGTCGAAGCTCATGCAGGAGGACGGTCCGTTGCGGATCGCCCGGCAGCCCGTAATCGCTCGTCAAGAGGGCCAACAATGCACGGCCGAGCGGGTCCTCGAGCAGCGTCCACATGCCAGCGTCCCTGTTCAGGATGTCGCGCTACACTGAACCGCGATGATCTTGACGCTCAAGCATAGACGCACCGTTGAACACCATAGAACTTAATAGGTATTCGCGTGGCGGCTGCGACTGATGCCCATATGTCGGCCCGGCTGCCTGGAGGGGTAGCCCTGATCGCTTGCCTCGCCGATCCCGGCCGCTGCCCGGGGCCGGCCGGCCGATGAGACCGATACCGCTCAGCAATGGGGCGACGGCACGCGCGCTGGAGGGGAGGGCGCAATGTCGCCAGAGGTGAAGCGCGCCGATCTCGATCGCGCGACGGTGACGGGCAGAGAGGACCTCGAGATCATCACACAGCTGGTGGAGTTCCCGCCCGGCTCCATGTCGCCGCGTCACTTCCATCATGGCGAGGAGACGTTCTTCGTGCTGGAGGGTGGAACGGTTCAGGAAGCGGGTCGGCCGCCGCGGGAGCGCGTCTCAGGCGAGCACGGCGTCATTCCGCGCGGCGTCCACCACTCCGGCTACACCGTGATCGGTCACAGGACGATCAAGGTCCTGTCGGTCTACGTGGTCGACAAGTGGAAGCCCCTGCAGGAGCCCGTGGCGTGACTGACGGGCTACCGGGGCCGGCGCGGCGCCGGCCGAGGATGGGGTTGGCTTGCACCCTGTCCGCCCCCGGCCCGTGTCGCGACGGCGATCACCGCCGATCCGGGTGACGTCAGCGGGCCTTGGTCCGGACGCCCCGTGCGCTCGCTGCCCCCCGGTCCATGGCGCAGGGGCTCATTCCTGCCGGCGTCAGCAATCACCGAGCCCGCACAGAACAGTCCGACCTGATCCGCGTTGCCCTAGGAGCCCGAAGATGGGCCGAACCGAGGAAACGCACATGCGCATCAAGACATTCGGCATCGCGGCCGCCCTCGCGGTGGCCCTGACCGGCACCGCCTATGCCCAGCAGCCTGCGGGCGGCGGCAGCGCCACGGGCAACATGAACAACCCCGGCAGCGTGAAGAGCAACGGACAGAAGGCGACCGAGGGAACGGCCGGTGCGACCACCGGCTCGACGACCGGGGCGGCCGGAGCGGCGACAGTGCCGGGGACCGGGACCGCGCGCCCCGGCATAGGCGCTGGCGGCAGCACCGCGGCCCCGACGCGATAGCCAGACGGTCGGAACCGGGGCGCAACGCCCCGGTTTCCGGCCCATGCGTTGGTTGTTCCCTCTCAGTCTCGTCCTGATCCTGTTCGTCGTCGCGCTCACCCATTGGCAGGGTCGCACACAGGCTGCCGGCGACATGACGGCTCGGCGTCCTCACAGACGCGGGTAGCGCGCTCGAACCCAAGCGGCGACTCTGCCACTCTCACG
The DNA here is from genome assembly GCF_056403155.1 of Methylobacterium sp. P3_A11. NCBI lineage: Bacteria > Pseudomonadati > Pseudomonadota > Alphaproteobacteria > Hyphomicrobiales > Methylobacteriaceae > Methylobacterium > Methylobacterium sp. P3_A11. Next base: position 1,612 of record NZ_JBFUGA010000151.1, on the reverse strand, counting down.
GGGAGGGTGTCACCCAGCGACGGCGGCAGCGCACATGAGCATCGTCGGGGCGCGACCGTTCTGTTGCGTGGAATGGTCAGTCCCTCCTGAACCACGCTGTGAGGGCGGGAGGCGCGGGCTCGGTCTTCCGGGCTCATCGCGGTGACCCACCGATTGCAGTCGACGGCTTGACCGCGGACCGGCGAGGATCGCCCTGACCGGAAACCCTCGACCGACTCCGCGCAGACCGGACCCGGATCCTCCTCTGACGAGACCGACTCAGACCGCTTGGCACCGGCGGCCGCAGCTTCTTCGTGCACGTCGGCTGGTCGAGCCAGCGCTTGCGATGGCTCGACCAGCCCGCCCAGGCTTTCCAGCCCCGCCGGCAGCCGCCGAGCGAAGCCGCTCCGTCAGCGTGATGCGCGGTCGATCAGCAGCTCAGTCGACGACCTTCCGCCATTCCGACCTTCCGGTAGTGGAACAGGCCGGATTTGACCGCACCGCTGATGACAGCTCTCCGCACATCCGGGTTGCAGCGCAGATATTCCTGCTCATCGAACGCATAGTCGCCGCGTTGGCCGCGCGGAGCTCGATCATAGTCGCGGTCGTAATCGCGGCGGTCACGATCGCCGTAGCCTCGGTCGCGAGACCCGTAGTCCCCACGGTCGTAACCGTAATCGCGACCGCCATAGGGCTGCGCCAAGGCGGGAGCGACACCGCTCAGGAGCGCCAAACCCAGGACAGCTGCCGAACCGATCTTCATACCGTACTCCTCGTCGTAGAGAGCCTTGAACGCTTTCAGCGTCGGGTGGTTCGAAGGCAAGGGTTGGACGCCGCACCTTCAGCCCAGCCAGCCCTGTCGCGCGGGGCCATCCTGCGATCACGGCTGGAGAATTCTCGCTTCAGATTCGGCTGACATCCGACGTTTCGATGCCGGAGCCGAGAAGCCCGCCCCGCTGGCCGTGGGCTTTTTCCACGTTGATGCCGTCGTCAGCTTCGGATCTCTGCTCGAACCCCGACGGAAGGTTTGTGGCCGGCGGTCTAGGCCATCGCGATCGGGACGGCGTGTGCGTCTGCATCCGTCGAGAGCGCATCGTACCGATGGGGCAATCGGCGTGGAGGACGACGTCCGTGCGCCGCGCCTGCAGGCCGGCGTGCCCGATGGATCTCGACCGTCGCGCCGTCGCGCGCGAAGGATCCGAAGGGGAATGCTCGAACTCGTCGTCTTCGTCCTTCGTCCCCGATCCAGTCAGATCCAATCAGATCCTCTTGCCTTGAACACCCAGGCCGACGCGATCGGCCGCAGCGGACGCGCATCCGTGCTGGAAAATCGCCTGCTTCAGCGCTTCAACGGCTTGGCAGGCCTCACGCCGCATCTGGCCCAAGAGCCTGTCGCTGGCGCCATCGGGTGACAGGAGAAGCTGTTGCAGGCCATCGACGCACTCTATCATGTGCGCCTGAGCCTCCTGTATTGTACCGTTCGGCTCTATGAACCGCATCGAGCCATGGATTGTCCGTCGAACAAGTTCAAGCAGATCCCCATCGCTTGCCAGGGAGCCTTGCACACGCGCCAGAGCGCCTCGAAAATCCTGGTCAAGGTCGGATTTAAGCTGGCTCACTGATGACCCTGCAC
>NZ_JBFUGA010000150.1:0-10515 GCF_056403155.1 Methylobacterium sp. P3_A11 | reverse complement strand
GGTAGAGCGCGGCGTCTTCGGTCCCATCGCCGCGTCATGCACGAAGGCTCGCTTACGCCACTTCGCGACTGTCTTGGGGTTCAGTCCATGCTGGGCGGCAAGATCTTTGAGCGGAGCTTTCGATCGCTGTAGCGTTGCTCTGACCGCGTGCGTGGTCGTGGCGCAGCCGTGAAGAACCTGTCCCATAACGCCTCCCGGTGTGCGGCGGTTACAGCTAAATTGATGCCACCACACCGCGGGACTGCACAGCTAGGAGCTGGAGGAGCGCCTTGCCGTTGAAGGGCGCACGGGACGGGTTCGTCGTCAACCCGCCACCCGCCTCGATGTAGTCGAGCTCGGCCGCGTTCGCCCGGCTGCACTCACGCGGATCCTGATAGATGAAGTACCAGCACAGACCGAGCGTGAGGCCTGCCAAGCCGGTGGCGTAAAAGACGCTACGCCAGCCGTGCTCCTGGGCGAGCCACAGTAGAAGACCTGCGAAGATGGGCGTGCCGATGTACTGTCCGGTGATGTAGAAGCTCGTCGCCATGCCGCGCTCCTTCGTAGGGAACCACATGGTCACGGCGCGGGCATTGGCCGGGAAGGCAGGCGACTCGAGAACACCCATCGCCAAGCGAGCGCCGAACAACGCATTGAAGGTCCCGGCAAAACCCTGAGCGATCGTGGCCAAAGACCACGTCACGAGCGCCCCTGCGTAGGCCATGCGCGAGCCGAGCATGTCGGCGATGTAGCCTCCCGGGACCAGCGCGAATGCGTAGGTCAGTCCAAACGCCGCAAAGATTTGCCCCATCTGTGCTTTGTCGAGCTGAAGCTCCTTGCTTAGAAACGGCGCGGCGATGCCGAGATTGGTGCGGTCTACATAGCTGATCACGGTCGCAATCAAGATGAAGAACAGCATGAAGAAGCGCATGCGCGTCGGCTTGGCGGCCGAGTCGGACGGCGTGATTCCTGCCGTGGCGTGCATCGGCCGCGTGTCGGCCTTGACCCGCTCCGTTCCCGCGTCGCGCGGCAGCGGAATGGTTTTGGCGAGGGCGTCTGGTTGGGACATCGGGTTCCTCTCCTGATCGGCGGCCAGCGACCGCTCTCGACGCGCCTCTCGCGGGCGCTTTTCGGTACGGGCAGTCACGCCGGCCGACTTACGAGGCCGCCCGGCGTCGAGTTGCGGAGTCCGGACCGGCCACCGGCCTGCATAGGAGGCGGTCGCCGGTTTGGGCGTCGCGGCAGCTGTCGGTCATCACGACGGCGCCAATAGAAAGCTTCAGCCGCGTCCCACGAACGGCATCGCCGTGGCCATGATCGTCATGGTCAGGATGTTCGCATCGAGCGGCAGACTCGCCATTGTTACGATGGCATTCGCGACGTGCTCGGGGTCGATCACCGGCTCCTCGCGCATGCTGCCGTCGGCTTGGATGACACCAGCCTTCATCCGCCCGCCCATCTTGGTGTCGGCGTTGCCGACATCGATCTGTCCGCACGCGATAGCGTGGCGTCGCCCGTCGAGCGCAGTGGACCGCGTCAGGCCCGTGACTGCGTGTTTGGCGGCGGTGTAGGGGGCCGAGCCGGGCCGCGGCGCGTGGGCCGAGATCGAACCGTTGTTGATGATCCTGCCGCCGCCCGGCTTCTGCGCCTTCATGATCCGGAAGGCCTCGCGTGTGCACAGGAAGGTGCTAGTCACGATCGCGTCTTGGACCGTGCGCCACTGACCGAGGTCGATCGCATCGATCTCGGCCGCCGGGATGTTAGACCCGGCATTGTTGAACAGCAGGTCAACCCGTCCGTGTCGATCCAGTACCTCGGCGAACAAGCGCTCGACCGATGCGGGGTCGGTCACGTCTGCGACGATGGCCTCGGCCGAAACGCCGCCGTCTCGGATGGACGAGGCAGCATCCTCAAGTTCGACCACTCGGCGGCCGACTAGTACGACCGCGAAGCCGCTCTGTGCTAGGGCGCGCGCGGAGACCCTGCCAATTCCGCTACTTGCGCCCGTGACGATCGCGATCTTTCGAGACATGTCAGCCTCCCTGCTCCATGTGGGCGATGCGCACGATTTGTTTTCAGGAGACGGAGCGCCGAGCCGGGGTTTCTGCGACGGGCGTGAGCGGTCCCTGACCAGCGAACCAAGCCACGAGATTGTCCACGACGAGGCGCGCCATGGCGTTGCGCGTGTGGTGTGAAGCGGAGCCGATATGCGGCAAGAGCACCGCGTTCTCGCAAGCCAGCAGGCTCGCGGGAACCTGCGGCTCGTGCTCGAACACGTCGAGCCCGGCTGCTGCGATGGTCCCATCGCCGAGCGCCACGGCGAGGTGCGCCTCGTTGATGATCGAGCCGCGGCCGACGTTGATGACGATGCCGTTCGAACCCAGCGCTTCAAGCACGGGCCGGTCGACAAGCCCATCCGTTGAGGGACCGCCGGGGGCCGCGATGATCAAGGTGTCGACCGCGTCCGCCAGGGCGATCAGGTCGCGGTGATACGGGTAGGTCACCTCGGTCTGGCGACGACGCCCGCAATAGCTGACCGGCACGCCGAAGGCCTCGACGCGGCGCGCGATGGCCTTGCCGATGCGGCCGAGTCCCAAGATACCAACCGAGCGCTCGCGTAAGCTCGATGTGAGCGGGAACACACCGGTGCGCCAGTGACCGGCGCGCAGGAAGCGCTCGGCCTGTCCAGTCCGCCGCACTGTGCCGAGCAGGAGCGCTAGGGCGATGTCGGCGACATCCTCCGTGAGTACGTCTGGCGTATGGGTGACAACGATCCCGCGCCGCGCCGCTTCGGCAGCATCAATATGGTCGTATCCGACACCGAAGCTGGCGACGATTTCGAGGTTGGGAAGTCGATCAAAAAGACGGCTGTCGATCGGGTCGTGGCCGCCTCCGGCAGCGATAGCGCGCACGGCCGCAGCCTCTTTGTCCGAGAGGGCTGTAAAGTCGGTGTTGTTAGGTATTCGAAGAGGTGCGAAATGATCCGCCACTCCCTGATCAATCAATAGCTTCGGAATGCCGTAGTGCAATACGTGGGGCTTCAAAATCGTCATCGGAAATTGCCCCGTCCTCCCCGCCCGTCCCTCGTATCGGGGACAGATCTTCAGGACTTCATGCGAACATCATTGCCAATTGGAGTCCAACTTAATCTCAGCATAGATCGATGCGCCTGCGGCATCGATGGTGGCAATGCCTGCGATTTTTCGATCGTTCAGGGCATGGCTGAGGAGCGGAGTGTCGGGGAAAGCCTATGCGCAGGCGGTTGCGTAACGGACAGGCGCCGCAGCAGTCGTGGTGGCAGCTGAAAACGGATGCGCGTCAGCGCAGCGACGTAGCATGACCGCTTTCGCGACGATCCAATCCAAAGCAGACCAGCCGCATTCGGCAATGGCATGCCGGCGCGGAACGCCCTCGAAGCGTCTTAAAGGGGTGGATTGCTGCTGTTGCGGTTTCAGCAGCGAGTTCGAACAAAGCGGACGCTCGGCGGTTGGCCGGAATTGGCCGAAAACGGAATGGCTCCTTCGGAGTAGGCTGGCCGCAAAAGCCCATGGCCTCCTACCCACTCTAGCCGGTCATTTCGATTTGTTGAGGCGGAGCCCGGAAGCGGGCATCGAGCTAAGCGCCACTGGGAACTGACGCCGGCCGTTGGCAGCCCAAGTCCTTAGGAAGAATTGCCGCCCGTTCACCGATCCAACTGTATCTGGGACGGCACGGCCCGAGGCCGGCGAACTGGTCCGCGCTCCCGCGCCCTTGGATCGGCTCAGGTCCTCGGCTCCGCTTCGTAACGGGCGACGTCACGCTGCCGCAGTACGGTGGCTTGACGGTGTGATACTGGTAGACCCGTATCAGGGGCAGGAGTCCTCGCCCCGCGTTAGCCCCTCGCCACGAGCCATGCCCGGCAAGTCCAACCTTCCCACGCATCCGTCGCCGAACTGCCCGAACCTTGGCTGACGCCTTCCAGTTCCTGCCGTCCGGCAGCCAGATAGGCGCCGAGATCCGCGTCTACGACTGGTCGGCCACGTCGCTCGGGTCGCCCGACCGCTGGCCGTCGTCCCTACGTGTCAGGCTGGCCCAGATGCTCGCCTGCCCGACAGCCATGTTCCTCGCCTGGGGGCCGGAGCTGCTCTGCTTCTACAACGATGCCTACAGGCCGGTCCTCGGCTACCGCCAGACCGAGGCCCTGGGTCGTCCCTTCCGCGAGGTCTGGGCGAGCATCTGGGACGAGATCGAGCCACTGGTGCAAGCGACCCTGGAGGGACGGAGCCAAACCCTGACCGACGTCATGCTCGACCTCTCGCGCGAGGGCCGGCCCGAGCAAAGCTGGTGGTCGTTCACCTACTCGCCCGCCCTCGACGATGCGGGCGCGGTCAACGGCCTGTTCTGCGTCACGGCCGAGACCACCGACAGGGTCCGCGGCGAGGCTGCCCTGCACGAGAGCGAAGACCATTTCCGGCACACGGTCGAACTGAACCCGCAGGTACCCTGGACCTGCGACCCCGATGGGAACATCGTCTCTTACTCGAACCGCTGGCTGGAGATCACGGGGCAGCGCCCCGGCGAACCCCTGGGCTCCGGCTGGGTCAAGGCCCTGCACGCCGAGGACGTGGACGAGACCTTGGCGAGGTTCGCCGCCGCGCTCGCCTCGGGCGAGCCGGTAGACGTGGACTACCGCGTCCGGATGGCGGCAACCGGGGACTTCCGCTGGATGCGCGCCCGCGCCTACCCGCGTCGGGACGCGGCCGGTGCCATCGTGCGCTGGTATGGGGTCGTGGAGGATGTACACGACCGCAAGCTGGCCGAGGCGCGGCTGCACGAGATGAACGCGACGCTGGAGCGGCGGGTCGAGGAGGCGCTCGCCCAGCGGAAGCTCTGGGCCGACGTATTCGAGACGACCGATGCCCTCGTCTGCGCCCTCGGCACGGACTTCAGTATCCTGGCCGCCAACAAAGCCTGGATCGCGGAGATCGAGTCCGTCTACGACGTGCGGCCGCGCGTCGGCGACAACCTTCTGGACCTCCTATCCCACATGCCCGAGGTGCTCGCGCAGGTTCGCCCGGTTTGGTCGCGAGCGCTCGCGGGCGAGGAGTTCACCCTGGTCGAGGCATTCGGCGATCCGCAGCGTCGACGCCGGCACTTCGAGGTGAAGTTCACGACGCTGCGGGACGCGCAGGGGACGCGGATAGGCGCCTTCCAGTACGTCCAGGACGTGACTGAGCATCTGCGTGAGCAGGAGCGGCTCTCTCGCGCCGAGGAGACGCTTCGGCACACCCAGAAGCTGGAAGCCATCGGCCAGTTGACCGGTGGCGTGGCCCATGACTTCAACAACATGCTGACCATCATCCGTTCGTCGGTGGAGTTCCTGCGTCGCCCGAACCTCGCGGAGGACCGGCGCACCCGCTACCTGGAGTCGGTCTCGGATACGGTGGATCGCGCCGCCAAGCTGACGAGCCAGCTTCTCGCCTTCGCCCGGCGGCAACCCCTCAAGGCCGAAGTATTCGATGTCGGCGCCCGCCTGCAGGACGTGTCGAACATGCTGGGCGCGGTGACCGGCGCGCGCATCAAGCTCGAAACGGAGGTGCCTGCTCAGCCCTGTTATGTGCGAGTCGACGCGAGTCAGTTCGAAACCGCGCTCATCAACTTGGCGGTCAACGCGCGAGACGCCATGGACGGCGAAGGCACGCTGACCCTGCGGCTCGACGGCAGCCGCCCGATGCCCCGCGTCCGCTCGCACGCGGGCGCGGCCGGTCCCTTCGTCGCCTTATCGGTGACGGACGGCGGGACCGGCATCGCACCGGACCTGCTGCCGCGGATCTTCGAGCCATTCTTCACGACGAAGTCGATCGGCAAGGGCACGGGCCTCGGGCTCAGCCAGGTCATCGGCTTCGCCAAGCAGTCGGGGGGCGACGTCGACGTCTCCAGCGAGGTCGGGCACGGGTCGACCTTCGTGCTTTACCTGCCGCAGACCGATCCGCCGACCATCCCGCAGGACAAGCCCGAAACGGGTCCCGCCGAGGCGCCCGAGGCATCGCGCAGGCTTTGCGTTCTCGTGGTCGAGGACAATCCCGACGTCGGGCGCTTCTGCACGCAGATCCTGGAGGATCTCGGTCATGCCACCGTCTGGGCGCTCGACGCCGAGTCGGCGCTCGCTGAGATCGAGCGGGCACCCGCCCGGTTCGATGCCGTCTTCTCGGACGTGGTGATGCCAGGCATGGGCGGCGTCGCGTTGGCCCGGCGATTGCGGTCGAGCCATCCCGCACTGCCGGTGATCCTGACGACCGGCTACAGCGACGTGCTCGCCCGGGACGACGCTCACGGCTTCGAGGTCGTGCGCAAGCCCTACTCGGCGGCGCAGGTCGCCGGTGCCCTCCGGGCGGCGGCGCCCATACGACGGCGTGCATTCGTGTGAATGCTGCCTGTCGAGCCGGATCAGGAATGTGCCAGTACCGCGACCGGACCGAAGATCCACCTGTCATCCGAACCGCGCCGATACCTTCTTCCAGGATGGTGACGAAAGCCGCCGGAGAACAGACTTGGGCGCATCACCGCCATAGCTACGGCGGAACCTGCGTCCGCTTTCGGGATCCGCAGGGCCGCGCGTGACTGACTGCGCTGGGTCGCCAGCGGAACGTCCACAAATGGCCGCCCTCATCTCAGCAGCTTCGATTGGGGTGCCTTCTCGCCTCGTCGGCATGGGCCGGCGAGGCGACTGACGATGGGATACTCCGCACTTGATCCGGCTACGAAAGGCCGGCCTGCCTGGAACGCCGGCCGCAAGCTCGGCGCCAAACGAGCCCTCAAACCTCAGCAGGTCTGGGCCATCCGGTTCTGGCTCAATCGCGAACGGCGCGTGCGCGACCGCGCGATGTTCGACCTTGCCATCGACAGTAAGCTGCGAGGCTGCGACATCGTCAAACTCAAGATTGGCGATCTCGTCAGCGGCGGCCGCGTCCGCAGCCGGGCCATCGTCATTCAGCGCAAGACCGGCCGGCCGGTGCAGTTCGAATTGCTCGAACCAGCGCGTACCAGCATCCTGGCATGGCTGGAGGCCAGGGGTGGATCGCTCGACGACTTTGCCTTCCCGAGCAGGCTCGATGGCGTCACTCATATCAGCACCCGGCAGTATGCACGCCAGGTCCACGAGTGGGTCTCGGGCATCGGGCTGCGAAGCGAGGATTACGGGACGCACTCGCTCCGTCGCACGAAGGCGTCGTTGATCTACAAACGGACCAGCAATCTGCGAGCGGTGCAGATCCTACTGGGCCATACCAAGATCGAGAGCACGGTCAGGTACCTCGGTGTCGACGTCGAGGATGCCCTGACCCCGGCAGAGGGAACTGAGATTTGAGCGTTCGGCCCCTCAGCTTCAGTGTCGAGGGGCTTCGAAACTACTCTGGCAGCAGTGCGCCCAACCCGGTCAGTCCGAGCCGTTCTGACGTTTCTCCATTGCGGGTATTGGCGTGAGAGCTGCCACGCATGACTGTTCGCAAATGGCGCGACCGTCGGCGGGTGATTGCATCGTGTCACCGTCGTAGGCTGACCGACACGAGTGGGTACGCTTAACCGCGAGACTGGCGCGGCGCTCAGGACATGCCGAGCCTGCTCGGCGCCTGCGGGAAGTCACTCCCTGAGCATCTCGGGGGGCTTCTCGTCCGGCATCGTCTCACGCACGTGGTGCCGGACGATCTTGGCGCTGAACGGCTTGCCGATGAACGTCGCGCCCTCAGGCAGATCGCCCGATCCGGGCTCAGCATGACCCGAGGCGACCACGACCGCGACGTGCGGCCAACGCTCGGCGGTTTGGCGGGCGAGGTCGAAGCCGTCTTCCCCCTCGGGCAACTGCACGTCGGTGAAGAGAAGTTGGACCACGTCGTGGTGCCGTTCCAGAACATGCAGAGGCTGGGCGACGTTCATCGCCTCCAACACCCGAAAGCCCGCATTTTCGAGGATGCTGGTAGCCTCCATCTGGATGAGGGCGTTGTCATCGACGACGAGGGCGTGGGGCGCATCGCCCGAATTTGTCTGTGTCACGCAATAACAATGTCCCACCTGGCCGGTATGATCGCCGGCCAACACAGTTTAAATCGATGCTCGCAATAGCAGAAAGCAACGCTCGTCATCCAAACTCGACCTACCTGTCGGAACCGTGGAACCGTTTAGAGAGCTAAGCCGCAACTGTGTGATTGCCCTTCGCGACCATGCAGGCCGAGGCAGCCCAACCATGAAGCGCATCACCTTTTACATCCGCGGCGACCGGCGCGTCCTGCTCGCCCGGTCGGAGCGCGAGGCGGCGCTCATGGCGGAGTCGGTCATCCGTCGCTACGACGACCCGCCCGGCAGGGTCGGCTTCATCATCGACGCCTCGGACGCCCAGGCAAGCGCGCGCATCGCGGCCTACCTGGACGATGCCGCCCAGGAGATGGAACTCGCATGAGCTCTTCGTCCACCCATCGACCGGGAGGTGGACCGATGTGCGCGATCCGCGGCGCGGCGAGTGGCGCCTGGATGCATCAGCCGCCGACCTCGATATCGCTACTCCCCTCCTTCCATGCGACCGGACCGGTGGCCAACGACAATCGGGCACGCAAGCCGCGGAACGGTTGGGGCGCAGCCGATGCCCTCGCCATCGCGTGGCGGCTCCTGCTCGGGGCCAGCGGCATCGGCATGATCGCCACCACAGCATGCCTGCTCGACCTTGGCCGTTAGGTCCCGTAGTCGACCATCCGAGGTGCATGCCCGTTCGAAGGTCTAACGGGTAGCGAGGCCAGTAGGCCACGCATACGTGACGGAACGGTCGCGGCGCGCTCACCGTATCTCGGTGGAGGTGCGCTCGTCACCGGAGAGGCAGAGGCGCATGGAAGCGACGATGGTGCAGGGCGAGGCCCCCGCGACGAGCCGCGCCGTCTCCGCAGCCGCCGCCCTGGGCGCACTCGGCATCGTCTACGGCGACATCGGCACCAGCCCGCTCTACGCCCTGCGCGAGACCATCAAAGCTGCGGCCGCTGACGGTCCGCCGCAGCGCGAGGCGGTCCTCGGCTCCGTCTCCCTCATCCTGTGGTCGCTCGTGGTCATCGTTGCGCTGAAGTACGCCATCCTGATCCTGCGCGCCGACAACCGCGGCGAGGGCGGCATCGTCGCCATGCTGGCGCTTCTGGGCGAACGGCACGCACCTGCCCGCTCCCGCGGTGGTCTGTTGCTCGTCGTCGGAATGATCGGCGCGGCCCTTCTCTACGGCGACGGCGCGATCACGCCGGCCATCTCCGTCCTGTCCGCCGTCGAGGGGCTGAAGCTCGACGCGCCGAGCGTCGTGCATCAGCCACGAGACGGTGGTGGCCTCGGAGAAACGTCCCGGCATGGCGGGTTGGCGCGAGGAGGTCTTCGCGCTGATGCAGCGCAATGCCGAGGAGACGGCGAGCTACCTGTGCGTACCGGCCCGGCAGGTGATGGAGGTCGGCACCGAGATGGAGGTGTGAGTGGTGGCCGTTCGACGAAGGCGTAGGGCGCGATGAGGACGCCGAAGGGCTTTGCCGAGTTCGCCTCACGGGTGGCGCGCGCCGCGGGTCGGCCGACGACCTTCGCGCTCAGCCTGATCCTCATCGTGGTCTGGGCGGTCACGGGGCCGCTGTTCGGCTTCTCTGACACGTGGCAGTTGGTGATCAACACCGGGACGACCATCGTGACGTTCCTGATGGTGTTCCTCATCCAGAACACGCAGAACCGGGATGGAGCGGCGATCCAGGCCAAGCTCGACGAGCTGATCCGAGCGAGCGCGGCCCAGAACCGCTTCATCGGCATCGAGGGCTTGGCGGAAGAGGAGCTCGACGAGTTGCGCGCCAGGCTCGCGCTCCACAACGGTGCGCCTTCGAGCTCGGTGATCGAAGCCGCCGATCAGGCAGAGGCTGCCGCCGATGTCACAGCTCGCGAGGCGGCGCAACGAGTTGCCGGGTCGCCCAGCTATCCGAGATGAAACAAGCGTACAGCCCTGGGCCGTATGGCATCCGATGCGGCCTGACCCATCGGACGAGCAGCCACGCGCTTCCGTCCCGGGCCGGGGACGTCATCGCCTAAACGTCCGCCGCACCGGGACAGGCGAAGCTTGCCCACGTCCGCTCCGCCTTCACGCTCTCGCACGAGACGTATGGCAGCCCGCCCATGACACACGAGCTGCGCGAGCAGGGCTTGGCGGCAGGCCGGCGACGCGTGGCCCGGCTGATGCGGGAGAACGGGCTCAAGGCCCGCCAGCCGCGCCGCTTCCGGCGCACCACGGACAGCAGTCACGCCTTTCCAGTCGCCCCCAACCGGCGCGCCAAGGACTTCACGGCAGCAGGGCCGGATCGGAAGTGGGGCGCGGACATCTCCTACGTCTGGACGCGGGAGGGCTGGCTGTACAGGGGTGGCTGTACCTGGCGGTGGTCCTCGATCTGTACTCCCGACGGGTCGTGGGCTGGGCGGTGGGCGATCGCCTTCACAAGGAACTTGCACCGGCTGCGTTGCGACGTGCCCTTGTCGTCCGACAAACCGGACCAGGTTTGTTGTATC
>NZ_JBFUGA010000149.1:0-10638 GCF_056403155.1 Methylobacterium sp. P3_A11 | reverse complement strand
GAACCGGACCCTCAAGGACGCGACCGTCAAGCGCTACCACTACGACAGCCACGACCAACTGCGGGAACACCTCGCCGCTTTCCTGGATGCCTACAACTTCGCCCGGCGGCTCAAGACCCTACGCGGCCTCACGCCATACGAAGCGACCTGCCGAGCCTGGGCAGACGACCCAGGCCGGTTCAGATACGACCCAACCCATCTCACCTCGGGACTGAACAGTTAGTCTCTCGATCGGCCCCGAGGAGGGCGTGAGCTTAGCCGCGTAAGCCGAACTGCTGGTGCTGCTAGGAAGAGCCGACGAATCTTCACTGCTCAGAGCCGCGCGTTGAATGAATTGCGTAGGGCTGTTGTCGAGCGGCGGGATCATTGGTGGCGGAAGGCCCGCGTGCGTCGGCCTCCTCACACTCGGAATTCGGCCGCGCGCCTTGAGTTTCCCGACATATGGTGATTGCTATCTGCGGTAAACGGTGGACACAAATCTGTCTTCGATGATCGACAGCATCACGCTCTCCGATGTCGCAATCGATCTCCGGCGCGAGCAGGTCGTCGGACAGGACGGGCAGCGGCGGGAGCTGCGTCCCCGCTCCTTCGACGTGCTGCGGCGCCTTGCTGCCAGTGCGGGCGATCTCGTCAGCAAGGATGAGCTCCTCAGGGATTGCTGGCCCGGCGTCATCGTCACGGACGACTCCCTCACCAAATGCATTTCAGAGATCCGCAAGGTTATGGGCTCGGATGCACGGGATCTCATCCGAACCATCCCACGGCGCGGCTACATGCTGGTCCTGCCCGACGAGCCCAAGCCCGCAGACACCGTGCGCGCTGACGTCAGGCCTTCGACGAGCTTCTGGCCGAGCATCGCCGTCCTGCCCTTCGACGAATTCACGGACGGCCCGGGCACCTATGGGGCTCTGGGGGCAGGCTTTGCCGAAGACATCATCACGGAGCTTGCCCGCAACCGGAACATCACCGTCATCGCTCGCCAAAGCTCTTTCGCAGCCAAGGCGAGCGGCGGAACTGCGGCGGATGTCGCGCGCCTCCTCGACGTGCGCTACGTGCTTGAGGGCAGCATCCGGCGCGCCGGCGAGCGCATGATCGTCAACGCGCAGCTCGTGGAGGGCTCCTCGAATAGCCACGTTTGGGCAGAACGCTACGCCTTTGCGGCGGGCGAGGTCTACGAGGTGCAAGACGAGTTGGTGGCGCGGATTGCCGGTACATTGTTTTCGGGCCTTCAGAGCCACGAGCAGGCTGCGAGCCTGCGTCGCCCACCGGCAAGCCTCGATGTTTACGAGCTCACGCTCCAAGCACTCGCGCACATGCTGCAGTTCAGCCAAGGTGGCGTCAGGGCGGCGCTGGCGGAGGTCGAGCGGGCCGTTGCTCTGGATCCCACCTATGCGCCGGGGCACATCGCGCGTGGCTTCTGTATCGCGACGGATGCCGGCATGGCGATCTCCGGCGAAGCTGGCCCGGAGCGGCTGGCAGACGCCGTGCAGGCCATCCGCCACGGGCTGGAACTCGACTCGTCCCTACCGATCGGCCACCGCGCCCTGAGCTATGCTCTGCTGGTGACCGGCCGATGTGACGAGGCCTTAATTGCTGCCGAGCGCGGCGTTGCTCTTAGTCCTGGCGATGCCCTGGCTCTGGCCGTTCTCAGCTTGGCTCAAACCGCGATGGGCCGCTACGCCGCCGCTCTCGCCAGCATCGATCGCGCGATCGGTCTAAGCCCTCTGGCTCCCGGATTCTTCCAGGGCGTGGCCGCAAGCCCCCTCTATGCCCYGGACCGCTTCGATGAGGCGGTCCGGAACGCGACCGAGGCCAGCTTCAGGAGCCCGAGCTACCTGATGGCTTACGTCATGGCAGCCGCCTCGTGCGTCGCTCTGGAACGCAAGGATGAAGCTTCAACGTGGATCTCGGATCTCTTGCAGCGAAGCGCAAAGTTCAGCCTCGCGCTTCCGAGGGTGGCGAACGCTTACCGGCATGACCAAGGCATGGCGGAGCGGTTCAGCCACCACCTGCGCGTGGCTGGGCTCCCCGGCTGATGCCCGCGCCGGCTTTGGGATCGCGCCTCGACACGACCGATCGGGACGTCGCCCGAAGCGTCAGCCGGTTCGCCGGAGATCGGACCGGCTCTGAACGATCGAACGTCCGGAGCGCGCTGGTGTGGAGGGGCCGATGCAGACGACAGCGGTACGCCGAGAAGTCCCCGATTTCAGCGCCTATCCCGATCTCGTCGTCATCATGCTCGGGATGCAGGTGCGCACCGGCTACGGTTTGAAGGCGCTTCTCGGCCTCGGCAAGCCCATCGACGCGGCCGGCGTCGGCCGGCCGGAAGGACTGCTGCATTACGAGAACCGGATCATCTTCAGCCTGAGGCCGACCCATATCGGCATGCGCTGGTACTGGCGTGACATGCCGAGCCTGGAGGCTTGGTCGAAGTCGGATCCACACCGGATCTGGTGGCGGGACTTCCTGAGGGACTCGCGCGGGACCGGCTTCTGGCACGAGACCTACCACATGCGAGGGGGCATGGAGGCTGTCTACGTCGACATCGGCAAGCCCGTCGGCTTCTCTGCTTTCATGCCGATGGTCCTGGCCCACGGCACGATGGCGAGCCGACACCGTGTGCTGGCTCCGGACAGCGCGCCGGACCTGCCAGATCGGATCGCTTAGTCCACGTCGGTACATCCCGCTCGGCTGACCGTCCGAGGAGTTCGGTTTTCAGGGAAGATCGGAAAGGCATCGGGGTCCTTTCAGGACGTGCGGCGGACGCCGCCGCTAGTCAGCGAAGCTGACGCGCCATCGCGTCTTCGAGGAGACTGCCATGAGCAAGGCTTGGCTCGCGCATTACGATCCCGGCGTTCCCGAACAGGCGGACGTCGCGCAGTTCACTTCGCTCGTCCAGATGTTCCACGCCACGGTCGCTCGCTTCCGAGATCGCCCCGCCTTCAGCAGCATGGGTCGCGAACTCACCTACGGTGGCCTGGACAAAGCCTCAGCGCGGCTCGCCCATCACCTCCGCGAGGTCCTCAGGTTGCGCACGGGCGATCGCGTCGCGATCATGCTGCCGAATTTGCTGCAATACCCGATCGCTTTTTTCGGCGTGGTCAGGGCTGGGCTCGTCGTCGTCAACGTAAATCCGCTCTACACCGCGCCCGAGCTGGTGCATCAGCTGCGTGACAGCGGTGCGAAGACGATCATCGTGCTCGAAAACTTCTGTGCAACGCTGCAGGAGGCTCTGCGTCACGTCGAAGTACCGAACGTAATCGTCACACGCCTCGGCGATGGGCTCGGGCGCGCGAAGGGCATGCTGACGAACTTCGTCGTGCGCCGCGTCCAGAACCTCATCCCGCCCTGGCATATCGATGGCGCGCAGCAGTGGCGCCGCACTGTCTCGGCGCGGGCCGTCGTCAGGGTGCCGCGGGTCGAGGTCGGACGCGACGATCCTGCCTTGCTTCAATACACGGGCGGCACAACAGGGCTCGCCAAGGGCGCGATCCTGACCCACGGGAACGTGCTGGCGAATGCCCTGATCCTGGGAACGTGGTTCGCAGCCATCGGGACCGAGCGCGGAGAGACGTATCTCGTTGCCCTGCCGCTCTATCATGCCCTGGCACTCATCTGCCAAGTCATCCATCGGTTCATCCTGGGCGGCTGCGGCGTGCTGATCGCCAACCCGCGTGATCTGGATGGTCTCGTCGCGGAGATGCAACGGCACCGTTTGCGGAGCATCGCGGGCGTGCCGAGCCTGTATCAGGCATTGTCGCAGCACCCTGGCATCCGGAAGGTCGATTTCAGCGCGACGGCTGTCTGCTGTTCCGGCGGGGCGCCCCTGCCGCCTGCCATTGCCGAGGCCTGGCGGGCGGCGACCGGGCTCTCGATCATTGATGGCTACGGGCTGACCGAAGTGGCTGGTGTTGCTGCCATGAACCCGTTCGGACAACACGTGCCGCGCGGCGGAATCGGCTTTCCGGTCTGCTCGACTGAGATCGAGATCCGCCGCGACGATGGATCGCTCGCAATGCCGGAGGAGCCCGGTGAGATCCACATCCGCGGCCCTCAGGTCATGCGCGGCTACTACAATCAACCGGAGGAGACCGCGCGCGTTCTCGACAGCTGCGGCTTCCTGGCGACGGGCGATATCGCGTCGATGAGCGCCGATGGGTATCTCACGCTCGTGGACCGGAAGAAAGACATGGCGATCGTCAGCGGGTTCAATGTCTACCCGCGCGAAGTCGACGATGTACTCCTGCGCCACCCGGGCATCCGGGAAGCGGCAGCGGTCGCAGTGCCGGACGCGCGCTCGGGCGAGGCGATCGTCGCCTGCGTGGTGCGGGGCAATCCCGAACTCACGGAAGCCGCTGTGATCGCGCACGCCCGGACCTCGTTGACAGCATACAAGGTGCCGCGCCGCGTGATCTTTCTCGACGCGCTCCCAAAGACGCCAGTCGGCAAAGTCTTGCGCCGCGTGCTTCGCGAGCGCGTCCTGGAGCTCGGCAGCTCCGCTCAGGCATAAGCGCCGAGCCAGCGCTGTCAGAGCGCCCCCTCTCGGCCACTCACAGGAGCCTTCCGCAGAGCGTCCTGGCCGCCGGCATCGACCTGATGCTGGCGCCGGCGCTCTGCGGGAGGCCGTTCGTATGTCGGGCCGCGCCCTTCAGGCATCTCACCGATCCCGCAGGCCACGCGCGTCGGAATCTTTCAGGCGCATCTCAGAACCATTCGGCCGCCTTTCAGGATTTCGGTCGCCGCGGTGTGTACGGTCATCACAGATGCAGAGATGCACTTTGAGACCAGACGAACAGTAAATCTCAATCAAGCTTTCCGCATTAAGGTGGTGATCGATGTCTATCGCGATCGCGTGAACCGCGATCTGACTGAGATGCGGCGCCGCTAAATCTGATGAAGCCCTTACGAAGCACGTGGAGATTTGATATGACCGCTCGTATTGCTGCCCTGGTTGCCGCACTCAGCCTCGGCGCCTTCACCACCTCCGCCTTCGCCGGCGAGGGCCGCACTTTCACCGCCTGGGGGCACGAGTTCGAGGCGCCCGGCTTCGCCGCTTCAATCCCCGCGCCGTCCGCTCCGTCTAGCTACACGGTCTTGTCGGCGGCTCGGGCCACTTCGTCCCGCGTCCTCCCGATCGCCGGGCAAGAGATCGTGGCAGCACCGGTCACCTCGATGCCCGAGCCCACGATCAACGTCTGGGGCGCACGCTTCCCGGCTTCTGGCCGCTGAGCCATCCACCGCGCTGATCGAGGCGGGGCACTGCGAGCCCCGCCTCCTCGACAGCCGAATCGTGAATCTGTCCACTACTCACATTGGCGAACAAACCTCCGTGGGACCGCAACCACCGGTCTAACGGGTACGAACTGGAGTTCTGGCTCATCGCCGAGCGCCAGTTAAGGGTGGAGCGGGCCGGCATCCTGGCTCACGGCGGCAGATTTGTGCGCAGAGGAGGAAGTTGCGGCCAGTTCGAAGTTGTTTCCCGGCCGGCAACGCAACACAAAACAGTCGGTCTGGAAGCTCGTTCTGCCGCGGTGCAGAACGTTCGCATTTGCATACCGCCCGCGTCGAGAGAACTCGGCAAACCTCGTCCGCTTTGTCGGCACACATGCTCCAAAGCGGTCGTCCCGCTTTCGGCCGCATCACGCCATGCTGGACCGCTATTGAGCGCAAAAGCAGCGGTTCGGCTTTGCGCCCATTGTTGCCATTCAGGCCACTTCGGCGGCATTCCGAAAGCAGATGTGGAGGTCTCTAAGCCGATAACTTGCCCGTTAGATGACTCGATTCATCAGCGAATGCCGCCGTCGCTCAGACGGTACCAGGCGATGATTGCAGAGACGTAGAGGCGGTGCAGGGCGTGAAGCGGCAGCGGCGCGATCGGCGTGGTTTGGAGGGGTAAGCTGTCGGCATCGCCGGACGCGATATACGTAGCGATAGCCCGGCCCATCGCAGACTGAAGGCCCACGCCCCGGCCTTGACAGCCGATGTCGATGAGCAGACCGGGCGCCGGCTCGTGAAGATGGGGCAGGTAATCCCGGGTGATAGCCACGCGACCGCACCAGCGGTGGTCGAAGGCGATGCCGTCAAGCTGCGGAAAGAGCTTGCCGACAATCCGTTCGAGATGAGCCCAGTCCTGTGGGCTGCGCGGCTCCCGGAACGGGCCGCGGCCGCCCATCAGCAATCGGCCAGTATGGTCGAGACGGAAGTAGAGCAGCAACTTGCGCGTATCCGAGGAGACCTGTCCCTCGGGCAGGATCGAGCGCCGCAGGTTGTCGGAAAGCGGCACTGTCGCGACCTGGAAGGAGTTGGCCGCGATCACCGTCTGGGCGAGGCCGGGCCACAGCTCGCCGGTGTAGCCGTTGGTACAGAGGACGACGCGCTCGGTGGCGAGGCGGGCTCCCTGCGCCGTGGTGACGGTCCAGCCCGATCCTGTCCGATCGAGGGCGGTCACGGGCGATCCGCCGTGGATCGCGGCACCGGCCTTGAGGGCGGCCCGGGCGAGACCCCGGGCGTAGCTCAGCGGCTGGACTGCACCGCCGCGGCCATCGAGCCAGCCGCCGAGGTACCGTTCCGTGCCGAGCAGCCGGTCGGTCTCGGCCTTGTCGAGGACGCGGGCCGGGGCGCCGAGATCCGCCCACTGATCCGCCCGCCGCGCGACCTCGTCCAATCCGGCCTCGGTGTGAGCGCCCTGGATCCAGCCCGCGCGCCGATGCGGCACATCCATCTCGTGCCGGGCAATGAGATCGAAGACCGTATCGGCGGTGCTCCCGGCGAAGCGTGCGAGCCGTTCGCCGCGCTCACGTCCGAACCGGGCGACGAGGTCGGCGGGATCGTATTTCAGCCCCGGGATGACCTGCCCGCCGTTGCGCCCGGAGCCGCCGAAGCCGACCTCGCGCGCTTCCAACACGACCGGCCGGATGCCCCGCTCGGCGAGATGCAGCGCGGTGGACAGGCCGCAGAAGCCGCCGCCGACGATCACCACGTCGGCCCGCCCGGATTGGGCCAAAGGCGGCGTCTCCGGCGCGGGGGCCGCGGTGGTAGCCCAGAGCGACGGGGCGAGCGGGAAGGGTTCAGCCACGGCCTCTCCTAAAGCGGATRCAGCACGCGCTGCAGGAAGTCCTGCGTGCGTGGATTCTGCGGGCGGTTCAGGACCTCGGCGGCGGGACCCTGCTCGACGAGGAGGCCCCCGTCCAAGAACAGCACGCGGTCGGCAACCTCCCGGGCGAAGCCGATTTCGTGGGTCACGACGATCATTGTCATGCCCTCGTCGGCGAGTCCCCGCATCACCTGCAGCACGTCGCCCACGAGTTCGGGATCGAGCGCAGAGGTCGGCTCGTCGAACAGGATGGCGTCAGGCCGCATGGCGAGCGCCCTCGCGATGGCAACACGCTGCTGCTGACCGCCGGAGAGCTGGTCCGGCCGGGCGTGCTCCTTGCCCGAGAGACCCACCCGCGCGAGCAGTCCGCCGGCCCGCTCCTCGGCCTCCCGGCGAGGTTCGCCCTTCACGTGGATCGGCCCCTCGATGACGTTCTCCAGTGCGGTGCGGTTGGCGAACAGGTTGAAGCGCTGGAACACCATGGAGACGCGGGTGCGGATCCCCTTGATGCTCCGCGCATCCCGATCGACCCGCTGGCCGCCGACGCGAATCTCGCCGCCGTCATAGGCTTCGAGCCCGTTGATGCAGCGGAGAAGGGTCGACTTTCCGGAGCCCGACGGCCCGATGATGCAGACCACTTCGCCCTTGGCGACTTCGGCGGAGACGCCCTTGATCACTTCCAGCGCGCCGTAATGCTTGCGGACATTCTCCAGGACGATCATCTGTGCCGGCCCTTGGCCTCGAAATGGCGGACCAACAGGATCAGCGGCAAGCTGAGCGCCAGGTACATGAGCGCCACCATCGTGTAGACGCTGGTGTTCTTAAAGGTGGAAGACGCGATGAGCTTGCCCTGGAGGGCGAGTTCCGCCACCGTGATGGTCGAGGCTTGGGACGAGTCCTTGAGCATCATGATCATGATGTTGCCGTAGGGCGGCAGCGCGATCCGGATCGCCTGCGGAAGAATCACCCGTCGCATGGTCATGCCCCAGCCCATGCCGATCGAGAGCGCGGCCTCGACTTGCCCGCGATCCACCGCCTCGATGCCGGCACGGAAATTCTCGGCCTGGTAGGCCGAGTAGGCGATGCCGAGCCCTATGATCGCGGCCTGGATGGCCGTGAGCGATAGGCCGAAATCCGGCAGCACGAAGTAGATGTAGAATAGCTGCACGATGATCGGAATGCCGCGCAGGATGTTGATCATCACCGCGCTGAAACCTGCCAGCACAGCGTTGCCGGAGACCCGCAGCACCGCCCAGACCAAGCCCAGCAGGGTCGAGACCACCAGCGAGGCGAGGGTGATCAGGACTGTCAGCTGAACGCCCTGCAGCAGGATCGGCAGATAGTCCTGCGCGTCCGCGAGGAAGTCGCGCACGACGCTCAGGACCGATCAGCCGACGGCGGCAGGCCCCACTTGGTCAGGATCGCCTGCAGCGTCCCGTCAGCCTTGAGTTTGGCCAGCGCCGCGTCGATCTTGTCGAGAAGCGCAGTGTCGGTCTTGCGCACGCTGAGGCCCACCGAGGCGACGACCGTCGGCTTGAAGGTCTCGACCAAGCGCACGCCGGGGAACGCGCCCTGCTTGACGTAATAGGCGAGGATCGGCGCGTCGGCGAAGCCGGCCTTCAGCCGCCCGGAATTCACGTCCCGGATGATGTCGGGGATCGTGTCGTAGATCTTCACCTCGCTGAAGAGACCCGACTTCTTCAGCGGCTCTACGAAGGCGGTGCCGATCTGGGCACCCACGATCTCGCCCTTCAAGTCGGCGAAGGAGGTGTAATCCTTGGTGTCGCTCTTTGGAACGATCAGGCCTTCGCCGTAGCTGTAGACCGGCGCCGAGAAGGCCACGACCTCCTTGCGCTGAGGCGTGATGAACATTGCCGCTGAGATGATGTCGATCTTCGAGGCGGTTAGCGCCGGGATCAGGGTCGAGAACTGCAGCGGCTCGACCGCTACCGTGAAGCCCGCCTCCTTGCCGACCGCGTTGACGAGGTCGACCATCACGCCCTGGATGGTGTTGGTCTTGGTGTCGAGGAACGTGAACGGCAATCCGGTCGGCGTCGCGCCGACCTTCAGTGGCTGGGCACGACTCGCATGCCCCAGCAGCCCGAAGAGCAGCGCCGACGACAGACACAGGCTGGCCAACCGTCTTCTCATGATGCCGCTCCCGTCAGGTGGTCGGACCGCGAGGCGATCGTCGCGGTCGCTTTCACGTTAGTGAAGAATACCGCATGATTTGCTTGTCGACGCAAGCAGATTTCACGTGCATGAAAGCTGGGATGGAGGCAGGCTGGTGTGGCGGTGAGCATTTCGCGAGGCGACGCGATGGGCCTGGAACCGGTGGACAGGGCAGTCGGGCAGCGCCTGCGCAGCCTGCGGCGCGCACGGGGCCTCTCGCTGGAAACGATGGCCTCCAGCACGGGCCTGTCGATCGGCTTCATAAGCCAGGTCGAGCGCGGCCTATCCTCGCCGTCGCTCCGCGTGCTGGCGCTCCTCGCGGACACGCTTCAGATTGGGCTCGGTGGGCTATTCGAGCCCGCCCTCGACCAGCCCGATCCAGATCCGATCGTCGTGTTCCAGAAGGATCGACCTGAGCTGCAGCTCTGGCGTGCCGGCATCACCAAGCAGTTGCTGACGCCGCCCGGCGGAACACAGGGCATGAGCCTATTCCATATGGTCCTGAAACCCGGTGCCAGCGCGGGCGACGAGTTGTTCAGTCATGAAGGCGAAGAGGCCGGACTTGTCCTTGAGGGACGCCTGACCTTAGTCGTCGAGGCGCGAACGCTCCGGCTGACGGAAGGCGACAGCTTCCGCTTCGAGAGCAGGCGGCCGCATCGCTTCAGTAATCCGGACCCGCGCAGCTCGACCATCGTGCTTTGGGTCAACGTCCTTGGGTCTGCTCAAAGCAGGACACCCTAGCAGTTCAGACGCGTCATCACCCGATGCGCCCAAGTCTCGACTGCCCCGAGGTCATGAGGGCGGAATGCAGCGATGCGCTTTCGTCACGCTGTCACTTGAAGGCCGATAGTCGATTTTGCGCCCATCCCGGCCACCCTGTCGCCCCCACGACATCTCTGAACGGTCATTCCCTGTGCGCGCCGTTGCAGCAGTCGCAGGTCGGCTGAGTCAAGGTTCCGCCGGCTGGAGGCAGGTTTGATCACGAGGAGCACGGCATCCGTTGCCGCCAGCATCTTCCCGACACCCATGCCATCCTTCTCGACGAGCATCGCGCGCTCCTCCGGAAAAGCGATGATCGTCACGTCGGACTTGCCTTGAGAAAGTGGAGAGCTCTTTTCCTGAAGGAGGGGGTTTCCGATGGCAGACCGGAAGCAGACCTTTACCCCTGAGTTTCGCGCTGAGGCGGTGCGATGGGCGCAGACGAGCGGGCGGTCCCGCCGCGAGGTAGCCCCCGATCTCGGCGTCGGGCTCTCGACGCTGCGCACCTGGATCGACGGCCGGCGTGAGCGGGAGATGGATCACCCGCCGGCCGATCGGCAGGAGGACATGGCGCAGGAGGACATGGCCGCCGAGCTCAAGCGCCTGCGGCGCGA
>NZ_JBFUGA010000148.1:0-10753 GCF_056403155.1 Methylobacterium sp. P3_A11 | reverse complement strand
GTCCTGCGGGGCGCCCGCCTCGCTCGCCCGGCGGCATCCGGCGCCGGTCTCGACCTCCGCCCGCGCCTGCAAGGCGTCGCCGGGTTCCGTGTCGGCGAGGAAGGTGACGCCGTCCCATGTCACGGTGTCCACGGCCCCGGCGACCCGCCGGGACAGGCGCAGGCTGATCTCCGAACGGCCGAAGGGGCGGGCGAGGATCAGGGTCCCGTCCGGTTCCGGCCAGGCGGGGCCGGGCGCATCCCCGGCCCGGGCGGACGCCGCGAGGGCCAAGGGGGCGAGGGCCAAGGGGGCGAGGGCCAAGGGGGCGAGGGCCAAGGGGACGAGGGCCAAGGGGACGAGGGCCAAGGCGACGACACCACCCAGACGGGCGGCGCGGGACCGCATGTGGGACCGAGGCTGCATCGCGTGACCATAGCTCAGGATCGGACCGGCATGTCGACCCTCCTCGAACGGCTGGCGCGGATGGCGCGCCGCACCGCCGGCGGCCCGGCGCTCGCCGCCAAGGCCGCCGCGGCCCCGGCCTTCGCCCTCTACGCCGAGGGCCGGGCCAGCTGGACGCCCCGCGATCCGGCGGCCCTCGCACGGGCGGGCTATCAGGCCAACCCGGTGGTTCATCGGACGGTGCGCCTCGTCGCTGAGAGCACCGCGAGCCTGCCGCTGATCGCCACCGGTCCCGGCGCCGGGCGGGCGGCCGACCTGCTGGCGCTGCTGGCGCGACCCAACCCCCGGGAGAGTGGCACGCATCTCCTGGAGACCGTCTACGCCGACCTCCTGCTCACCGGGACGGCCTACCTGGAGGCGGTGGAGCTCGACGACGGACGGATCGCCGCGCTCCAAGCCCTGCGGCCCGGCCGTATGCGGATGCTGCCGGGTCCGGACGGCTGGCCGGCGGCCTACCTCTACACTACGGGCGGCCGCAGCCGCCGGTTCGACCTCCCAGAGCCCGGCGCCGCGGTGGCGCCGATCCTGCCGCTGGCGCTGTTCCATCCGGAGGACGAGACCGGCGGCCTCGCGCCGATCGCGGCGGCCGCCACGGCGCTGGACATCCACAACGCCGCCAGCGCCTGGAACAAGGCGCTGCTCGACAACGCCGCCCGGCCCTCCGGGGCGCTGATCTTCGCCGGTGCCTCGCTCTCCGAGCCGCAATTCGACCGGCTGAAGGCGGAGCTGGAGGCCAACTACCAGGGCGCCGCCAATGCCGGCCGGCCGCTGCTGCTGGAGGGCGGCCTCGACTGGAAGCCCCTCGCGCTCTCGCCGCGGGACATGGATTTCGTGGAGGCCAAGAACGCGGCCGCCCGGGAGATCGCCCTGGCCTTCGGGGTGCCGCCCCTGCTGCTGGGCCTGGCCGGCGACAACACCCACGCCAACTACGCCGAGGCGAACCGCGCCCTCTACCGCCAGACCCTGATCCCCCTCGCGACCCGCACCGCCCAGGCGCTGGCCGGCTGGCTGGAGCCCGCCTTCGGCCCGGTCGACCTGGAGCCGGACCTCGACCGGATCGAGGCCCTCGCCGGCGAGCGGGAATCCCTGTGGCGCCGGGTCCAGGCCGCCGAGTTCCTGTCGGTGGCCGAGAAGCGCGAGGCGGTGGGCTACCCGCCCGAAAGGCCGCGGGAGCCGGCGCCCTGACGTGGCGCGGGCCTCGCCCCCCTCTGCCGGTGGCATCCAACACGGACCGTCCCTCTAGCCCGCGTCGCACCCGAGGATCCCACCATGGACGGCCACTTCTCCGGCTATGCCAGCGTCTTCGGCGTGCCCGACCTCGGCCGCGACGTGGTGGTGCCGGGGGCCTTCGCGGCGAGCCTCGCCCGGCGGGGCGCGGCCGGCGTGAGGCTCCTGTTCCAGCACGATCCCGCCGAGCCGATCGGCCGCTGGCTCGCCCTGCGGGAGGATGCCCGCGGCCTGTTCGCCCACGGTCAGCTCAACCTCGCGGTGCAGCGCGCCCGGGAGATCGACGCGCTGATGCGCGGCGGCGGCCTCGACGGGCTGTCGATCGGCTTCCGCACGCTGCTGGCGCGGAAGGGCGCGGGCGGCGAGCGCCGCCTCCATCAGGTCGACCTGTGGGAGGTCTCCCTCGTGACATTCCCGCTGCAGCCGTCGGCCCGGGCGAGCCCGGATCCCCCCGAGCCGCCCCTGGTCGACGCGATCCGCGGCCTCGCCCGGCGGATCGCCCCGTCCCACCCGGCGACACGGTCCGCCGGGCTGCCGCCGGGCGCCCGGCCCTGATGTCCAATCTCCCTCCGATGAGGTCCCCCATGGATGCCCACACCCTGATGGCCAGCACTGCCCTGGAGACCAAGAACGGCCAGCACGCGCTGGAGAACAAGGACGCCACGCCCGAGGGCGGGCCGGTCCGCTCGGCCCTCGACGATCTCGCCGCCGCCTTCGCGGCGTTCCGGGAGACGAACGATGCCCGGATCGGTCAGATCGAGGGCCGCCTCCGCCCCGACGTGCTCTCCGAGGAGAAGCTCGCCCGGATCGACGCCGCCCTCGATGCCGCCCGTACCCGCCTCGACCGGATCGCCCTGGAACGGGCGCGGCCGCCGCGCGGTGAGCCCGCCG
Organism: Methylobacterium sp. P3_A11; assembly: GCF_056403155.1. Classification (NCBI taxonomy): domain Bacteria; kingdom Pseudomonadati; phylum Pseudomonadota; class Alphaproteobacteria; order Hyphomicrobiales; family Methylobacteriaceae; genus Methylobacterium; species Methylobacterium sp. P3_A11. Next base: position 8,194 of record NZ_JBFUGA010000148.1, on the reverse strand, counting down.
TCCGGGAGGACGGGCCGGCGCACGCGCACAAGGCCGCCTTCGACCTCTACGTCCGGGCGGGCGAGAGCGGGGGGCTGAAGCACCTGGAGGCCAAGGCCCTGTCGGCCGGCTCCGGCCCGGATGGCGGCTACCTCGTGCCCGACACGATCGAGCGCACCGTCCTGACCCGCCTCGGCCAGGTCTCGCCGATCCGGTCGATCGCCAGCGTGCAGCAGATCTCCGGATCCCAGTACAAGCGGGCGGTCTCGGTGGGCGCGCCGGTCACCGGCTGGGTCGCCGAGACGGCCCCGCGGCCCGAGACCGCCGCGCCGGCCCTGTCGGAGATCGCGTTCCCCGCCATGGAACTCTACGCGATGCCCGCCGCCACCCAGACCCTCCTCGACGATGCCGTGGTGGATCTCGACGCGTGGCTCTCGGCCGAGGTGGAGACCGCCTTCGCCGAGCAGGAGGGCGTCGCCTTCGTGTCCGGCAACGGCGCGAGCCGCCCGCGCGGCTTCCTGAGCTACGACACCGTCGCCAACGCCGCCTGGGTCCCCGGCAAGCTCGGCTTCGTCGCCACCGGGGCGGCCGGCGCCTTCCCGTCGAGCAACCCGGCGGACGTGCTCTTCGACTTGGTCTACGGGTTGCGGGCGAGCTACCGGCAGAACGCCGGCTTCGTGATGAACCGGCGCACCCAGAGCGCGATCCGGAAGTTCAAGGATGCGGAGGGCAACTACCTCTGGCAGCCGCCGCTGGCCGCCGGCCGGGCCGCCACGCTGATCGGCTTCCCCGTCACCGAGGCCGAAGCGATGCCGGATCTCGGGAAGGACAGCCTGTCGGTGGCCTTCGGCGACTTCCGCCGCGGCTACCTCGTGGTCGACCGCACCGGGATGCGCGTGCTGCGGGATCCGTACTCGGCCAAGCCCTACGTGCTGTTCTACACGACCAAGCGCGTCGGCGGCGGGGTGCAGGATTTCGACGCGATCAAGCTCGTGAAGTTCGGCTGAGGCGCCGCCCGCCCCCGACCGGGGCGGAGGCGGGCAGCGGCCGGGGACGCCTCGATCCCCGGCCGTCGTCGGGACGCCGAGAGGGCTTCAGCGGTCCGCATTGCCGTCGCGCAGGGTGCCGGTGGGCTCCTGCACGTGGGCCTCGAGGAACCACAGGTGCTTGTCCACCGCCCGGGAGATCTCGGTGAACAGGTCGGCCGTGCCGGGATCGCCCGCCTCGTCGGTCTCGTCGATGTTGTCGCGCACGGCGTTGGCGTAGCCGGCATAGCTGTCGATCAGCGCGGCGATGTGGTCGGCGATGGCGTAGATACCGGTGGGGTAGGGCGGCAGCTTCGTCCGCTCGGCCACCGCCTGTGTCGAGCCCAGCGCCGTGGCGCCGAGCTGCGTCGCCCGCTCGGCGACCTTGTCGTTCAGGTCGTCGAGTTCGGTGCGGAACCCGTCGAGCATCTCGTGGACGCCGATGAATTGCGGGCCCTTGAGGTTCCAGTGGGCCTGCTTGATCGCCAGGGCGAGGTCGATGCCGTCCGCCAGGCGGGCGTTCAGGGCCTCGACCGCGACCTTCTTGGCGTTCGAATCGGTGTCGTTGCGGGTCTTGTGCGCCCGGGGGGTGTTGCTTTTGCCGGTATCGGCCATGGTCTCGCTCCGTGATCCGGGAAGGTTCGGATGCGAAAGCACCAGTCCGGCCTCAGGTTCCCGCCGGCGCGCGGGATGCCCGGGGTGGTATGCGTCTCGCGCGGCGCCAGACGGGTCCATCTTGCGCCCGGTCTCCGTGCCGGGCTGCGCTCCTCGGAGGCGCGGCCGAGGCCGCCTGCGTGCGTCCCGTTAGCGGCGGCGGCCGGGACGCGCCATCCAGTCGGACCGATTGCCGCGGGGCATCGCCTCGCCGACCTGGATCCGCGACAGTTCGGCCGAGCGCGACGCGATCCAGCCGGCATGCTCGGCCACCGGGGTGACGGCCGTGAAGCCGCCGCAGGCCGTCCGGCGTGCGCCCTGCTGCAGGGCGCCGCTCGACCAGCTGACCACGCCGACGATCCGGTAGCCGCCGGGGCCGCCGGTGAGGATCGGGCCGCCGGAATCGCCGAGGCAGGCGCCGGCCCCCGAGGTCTCGGCCATCCGCCGCCGGTCGGTCACGACGGTCACCCGGTTGGCGACCTGCAGGGAGCCGATCGACACGAGGTGGGCGAGCCGCAGGATCCGGGCGGAGTTCCGCCGGTTTTCGGCCACCACGCCGAAGCCCGCGATGTCCACCGGCTCGCCGTTGCTGATCGAGGCGGCGCCCCGCGGGTCGAGGGGCACGTAGTCGGTGCCGAGCGGCTGTTCGAGCTTGAGCAGCGCGAGGTCGACGCCGGGCTGGTCCTCGGGCGTCGTGCCGGGCACGAAGTCCGGATGCATGGTGGCGGCGATCACCTGCGTCCGCTGCTGGCGGAAGCCGCGGTCGACGCTGATCACCGTGTAGCCGGCGGGCCGCATCACGCAATGGGCCGCGCTCAGCACGAGGTCCGGGGCGATGAGCGTCCCGGAGCAGATCTCGCCCTCGGTGCTCTCGATCCGCACCGCGAAGCTGCGGGCGCCGTTTGGGTCCCGTGTCGTCGTGCCGTTGATCACCGCCGCCGCCGGCGTCGGGAGCAGGGCGACGAGGCCGCCGAGCAGGGCCACGCCCATCAAACCGGCGCTTACGGATCCGCCCCACAGGCCGCCGCGCAGGCTGCGCTCGCGAAGGCCGGCCTTTCGGATCGGGCGAGGAGACATCGGGAACTCCGGGCGCTGTCGGCGCGGGTGGGTGACGCCGAGGGCGGAGGCGCGGCGTCACGGTGAGCCTAGAGCAAGGCAATGGCGCGGCCAAGCTGAGGTTCCCTGCGGACGCTGGAGTCTGGACTCGATCAGCACCAGAACGCGACGATGGCAGCCAGAGCGACGGCTGAGGGGTCGTTGCAGGCGAGCCTTTTGTAACGGGTGGCGATGCGGAGGTCGTCCTTGGAAGCCGTTGAAGGTCGCGGTGATATCCAACCGCACAAACGCACCGCGGTATCAAATACCCGGTCAGGCTGACTCCTCGCGCCCATGCCGCTCCGGGACTTTCGGATCACCTAAGAACGGGGTGAAGCTGCAGATCGTGCGTCTGCACAAAATCTTTACGCTGCCGTTCGAGCATGCCGGATGGCTTCGGCGCATCAACGGTTTGTCGTCCTCGATGGCGTTCGCGGCGTAGCCGCCATAGGCGTCCTGCTGTTCCACGTAAGTCTGTACATTCAGGCCAACTGGCTCTTCGGCCACGGCTCCTTGGCAGTCGACGTGTTCTTCGTGATGAGCGGCTTCGTCATCGACCAAGCCTACGGTTCACGCCTGAGATCCGGTTGGTCACCGAGGCGCTTCCTGCTCACGCGGTTCGCGCGGCTCTATCCCCTCTACATCGCCGGCACCTTGCTCGCGATGATCACCATTGCTGCGAAGCTCGACGGCGCGCCTGATGCCGTTGTCCTTGCGTGGATGGCTGGCATGCTGCTGTGCGGTGCCCTCCTCATTCCTGTACCGTTCGCCGCCGATCGGCCAGTCTTCCTGCTCAACAGTCCGTCTTGGTCTCTTATGGTCGAGGCCGTGGTGAACATGGCCTTCGCTCTATGCGCGCCGCGGGTAGGCATGAGGGTGGTGCTCGGCGTCACCATCGCGAGCGCTGGCCTGCTGCTATTGGCAGCTGCTGAGGGTCAGAGCCTTCTCAACGGAGGACTCGGATCGACACTTCCCGCGAGCTTCCTGCGCGGGGTGTTCGGCTTTGGTGCAGGGCTAAGCGCGTCAGGGCTCTGGCGCCGGGGATTGCTCGACTCTCTCGGTGCATGCCCGAGCCCTCTGCTGTTCGTCATCCTGTGCGCTGTCCTGTGCATTCCGCCAGACACCGGCACACCATGGCTGGACGCTTTCGGCATCCTGATCGTCAGCCCTGGCCTCGTCGCGACGGCCGTAGTGATCCGGCCGTCCGCAGCGGTGGCGGTTGTCTGCACCGAATTGGGAGCCTTGTCTTATCCGCTCTACATTATCCACATGCCGCTGCTGCGGATGGCCGACCACTGGTCGTCCGGTAGCCCGACCTCGTCCGCTCCGTATCTGGCAGCGATGCTGGTGGGGGCTGTTGCTAGCATCGTCTTGGCCTGGAGTGTGGCGAAGCTTACGGAGGCCGCTAGGGTTTGGACGCGATTAGCACCAGAAGGCGATGACGGCGGCGAGCGCGAGGGCCGAGGCGTAGTTGCGGGCCAGCGTGTCGTATCGGGTGGCAATGCGTCTGAAGTCGTTGAGGCGGTTAAGAGTCGCCTCGATGCGCCAGCGTTCGCGACAGCGGAACTTGTCACGGCGGATCCGGCGCTTGGGGCCGCGCTTGCCCTGGATGACCGGCGTGATCCCGCTCTTGCGTAGGTCAGCGCGCAGCCAGTCGGCGTCGTAGCCCTTGTCGGCGCTCAGGCGGCGGATCCGGCCAGGTGCCTCGGCCAGCACCGCCGGGACGGTGATCACGTCGCTGGCGTTGCCGGGCGTCAGCGGGAGGACGCCGGGCCGCCAGAGGACATCGGTAAGCGCGTGGATCTGGGTCGTGTGGCCACCGCGCGACGGGCCGATGGCCTGCGCCCGCGCGCGCCTTTCCCGCCATGGGCGGAGCGGTGTGCCCGGACGTAGCTGCTGTCGAGGGCAGCTGCGTCACCAGCCCACCCGGCCTTGGCCAGTGCGGCCAGCATCGCCTTCCAGAGGCCGCGCCGCGACCAGCGATTGAAGCGATTGTAGACCGTGGTGTGCGGGCCAAACGCGGCCGGGCAATCGCGCCAGCGGCCGCCCGACGTGAGGACGTGCAGGATGCCCGATATGATCCGCTGGTCGTCCTTCCGCTCGGGTACGGGCTGGTCCCTCGGCATGAATGGTTGGATCACCGCCCATTGCTCATCCGAGAGCCAGAACAGGTTCGCCATCGTCACCGCCAGGCCGCGAACAGCCGCCTGGAATCACAAACTGGCAAACGCCGCAACGGCTTGGTTCGGTTCACACCCTACTCCGTCCAGCGCGCGCGCCGGTCCCAGCCACCGAGGACGCGGTCGATCCAGCCGCGCTGCGGGCCGACCAGGACGCCCTGGGTGAGGCCGCCGCAGGCCCCGCCGATCCAGGCCGACAGCGCCAGCACGGCCCCGTCCGGCCCCGCGATCGGGCCGCCGGAATCCCCCTGGCAGGCGCCCCCGCCAGCGCCCTTCAGCCAGACCAKGATGCGGCTCGGGCCGTAGGGCTCGATCACCGGCAGGGCGACGCTGCGGAAGGTGCCGGTGGAGCGCGGGTCGCCGGGCTTGGCGGCGCCGTAGCCCGACAGGGTCAGGGTCTCGCCCGCCCGGGCCGGGGCGGCGCTCAGGGTCACCGGTGCGAAGCGCGCCGGCAGGGGCGTCGCGGTGCGCAGCAGCGCGAGGTCAATGGAGCGTCGCCGGGCCACGGCCGCGCCGGCATCGTAGCCCGGATGCAGCGCCTGCGCGGCGACCTCGACGAGGACCGGAGCGCCCGCGGCGTCGCGGAAATGGACGCGGTGCTCCCGCGCGCCGGCCAGGCAATGGCCGGCGGTCAGGACCGTGTCGGGGGCGAGCACCACGCCGGTGCACACGCCGCCCTTCGACGACAGGACCATCACGGCCCCGCCGGCCGGCGCCTCCGTGCCGCCGACGATCGCCCGCGCCGGGACGGATGTCAGCGCCAGGGCCGCGGTGACGGCCGCCGTCAGCGCCCGCGCCAGAGAGGGGCGGCGCGCCGGGCGGCGGGACATGCGGCGCTTCGAGATCGACATCGGACCACCTGCTCAGGGACGCGCGATGACCCCGTTACGCATCGAGGCCCCCATCGTCGAGCCGGTGGCCGTGGCGGACCTGCGCGCCTACCTGCGCTTCGCGTCCGACGCGGAGGCCGACGAGGACGCCCTGCTCCAGGCCCTGATCGCGGCGGCCCGCGCCAGCCTGGAGATCGAGACCCGTCGGATCCTGGTGCCGGGCCGCTACCGGATCGCGCTGGCCGCCTGGCCGCTGGACGGGCAGGTGCGGCTGCCGCTCTCTCCTCTGGTCGCGCTCCTCCGCGCCGGTTTCGCGGAGCCCGGGGGCGTCGCCGACCTCGACGCGGGGCTGGTCCGCCTCGGCCCCGACCCGAGCGAGGCACCGGCGCTGCTGGTCGACCCGGCGGCGCCGGATCCCGGCGGCCGCACGATCCTGATCGAGGTCGCGGCGGGCTACGGCGGCGACGGGCCGCCGCTGCCGCCGCCCCTGCGCCTCGCGATCCTGCGGCTCGCCGCCGCCCGCTACGAGCACCGCGGCGATGAGCCCGACGCGGCCCGCACCGACGCCGCCGACCTCGCCGCTCCCTTCCGGCGCAGGCGGCTGTGACCTCGCGTTCCGGAGCCTCCCCGATGACGCCCCCGTCCCAACATCCGTCCCTCGGCACGCGGCGCCGCCGCTTCGTGCTCGAACGCCCCCTGGAGGAGCCCGACGGGTTCGGCGGCGTGCTGCGCCGCTACGTCGCCGGTCCCGTCCTCTGGGGCGCCATGGCCCCGGCCGGCTTGGTCGACCGCCCGGCCGGCGGCCGCTGCGATACCCTCGGCGCCTACCGGGTGACCCTGCGGGGCCGGGCGGATCTCGACCCGACCATGCGGCTCGCCGCCGGCCCCCGGCGCTTCGCGATCCGGGCCGTCACCGAGCCGGATGCGCGGGACCGCGACCGGATCTGCCATGTCGAGGAATTGCCGCGGGAGGGTCGGTCGTGAGCGATCCGAGCCCGCTGCTGGCGCTCCGCGCCGGAATGATCGCCCGCTTCGGCGCCGATCCCGCCCTCGCGGCGCTGCTGGGCGGCCGCGTCCGGCTCTACGACGAGCCGCCCCGGGGCACGCTCCCGGTCTACGCCCTGTTCGGGGATGCCGAGATCCAGGACGATTCCGTCGACGGCTCCGAGCGCCACCGGCACCGCCACGCGATCGTGGTGATCGCCCGGCCCGGCTCGGTGCGCACCGCCCTCGACGCCGCCGAGCGGATGGCGGCGCTGCTTCAGGACGTCGCGATGCCGCTCGCCGGCTGCCGCCTCGTCACCCTGCGGGTGCGTGCCATCGCGGCCCACCGTGACGCCCGGACCGGCGAGGCCCGCGCGACCCTGACGGTCGAGGCGGTCACCGAGACTGTGTGAGAGAGGTCCGACGCAAGCGTCGCACCCCTTTCCCGGACAGGTGGAGCGATAGCGGAACCTGATCCGGGAACCAGCACGGGAATCGTCGCGCAGCGACGCATCGTGGACGCTTCGCGACGTCTCGCGCTGGATCCCGGGTCGCATTCCGCTGGCGCTGCATGCGCCCGGGAAAAGGCCCTTTCCGAACCGGCGAGGCGCCTTGGGCGCCGACTCTATCGAGACAGGAGGACCCGATGGGCGCGCAGAAGGGCAAGGACCTGCTGATCCGGGCGGGTGACGGCGCGGGGGGCTTCGTGGCGGTGGCAGGCCTGCGCAGCCGCCAGATCACCCTCAACGCCGAGACCGTCGACGTCACCAACGCCGATTCCGTCGGGCGCTGGCGCGAGCTGCTCGCGGGGGCGGGGGTGCGCCGGGCCGCGATCGCGGGCTCCGGCGTGTTCCGCGACCAGGCCTCGGATGCCCGCCTGCGGCTGATCTTCTTCGAGGGGGCGATCGACACCTTCCAGATCGTGATCCCCGCCTTCGGCATCCTGGAGGGTCTGTTCCAGATCGCGAGCCTGGAATACCGGGGCGACCATGCCGGCGAGGTGACCTTCGACATGAGCCTCGAATCCGGCGGCGCGCTCGCCTTCACGGCGGCTTGAGGGCCATGGCCAACCGGATCCGCGGCGAGGTGCCGCTCACCCTCGGCGGGCAGCGCTACACCCTCTGCCTCACCCTCGGGGCGCTCGCCGAGCTGGAGGGGGCGCTCCAGGCCGGCGACCTCGCGGGGCTGGCCGCGCGCTTCGCGGGCGGGCGCATCTCGGCCCGCGACCTGATCGCCCTCCTGGGCGTCGCCCTGCGGGGCGGCCACGATCTCGACGACGCGGCGGTGGCGCGGCTGCCGCTGGCGGGCGGGCTCGATGCCGTCTCGACGGCCCTGGGCGCGGTGCTGGCGGCGGCCTTCGGGGAGGCGCCGGGTCCGGCAAACCCTCCCTAGGGCCGGACGCGGGCGTCCCGACACCGCGTCCGGCCCCGGGCACCTTCCCCTGGGA
>NZ_JBFUGA010000147.1:0-10784 GCF_056403155.1 Methylobacterium sp. P3_A11 | reverse complement strand
TCAGTCCATGCTGGGCGGCAAGATCTTTGAGCGGAGCTTTCGATCGCTGTAGCGTTGCTCTGACCGCGTGCGTGGTCGTGGCGCAGCCGTGAAGAACCTGTCCCATAACGCCTCCCGGTGTGCGGCGGTTACAGCTAAATTGATGCCACCACACCGCGGGACTGCACAGCTAGGCTAGCGACAGCGAAGGCGTGTCCTCGCCTGGCGCGCCTCCCGCGTCTGTCCGGACGCGCGGTCGCCTCGTCGGGCCCCTTCAGGCTGAGGCGGTCCCGGAGCGGCCTTTGGGCCGGGGCGTACGCGAGCCGACATTCCTCGGATTCAGACAGGTTCGTGCGGCCAGTCCTTCGGACCGGCGGCGCCGCGGTCGGGCCGCCGCGCGCGAAAAAAGGTGGTTAACACGGTCCGGCCAGGGGTGACAGGCGGGGTGCCACGTGGGGTACCATCGCGTCTCGCCGGCCCGGCTAAGTGCCCGGCCTGATTCAAGAAACCACCGGGCGAGAAAGCCTGGTGGTGGACGCAGTCAGGCTCGAACCGGTCTCCGCTTTGAGCGCCCGCGAAATGGGAATTCTGCGCCCCGCGAAATGGCAATTTAATGCGATGCAAAAATAGACATTGGATCGGCGGGTCGACTTACCGCGGTCGCCCCGAGGCAGCGGTTCGATCGGCTACTTGACAGTACCCACTCGGCTGGCCGATGCTGATTGCAAGCGGACGGCTCAGGCGCCCATCCGTGGAGGGACTCTGATCAGGGACCGTCCCCGGTCCTCGATGCAGGCACTCTGTCACAAGCCCTGTCGAAGTGCACGGTCGTCGTGCCCTTCCACACGCTTGCGGCGTGCCTCTCGAGGATGAGATGACCGCTCCCGTCGCGCGCAAGCGCATCCGCACCAGCCCAAACCCGGCTTCCGGTCCCGTCGACCCAATCGTGCCGGCGCTCGCTTCGACGTCGCTCGAGCGTGCTCTTGAACGCGCCACCCGGACCGTTGCGCCCACGGCGGCCAACCTCAAGTGCGAGGCCTTGGCCGCGGCGCCGGTACGGACCGCCCATTCCGGCTATCGCCGGATCTCCGTCGAGTACGTCCCGCTCGACAGGCTGACCGCCGGCAATCGTGCCCTCCGCCGCGCCGGCAAGCGTCAGCAGGAAGCCCTTCAGCGCAACATCCGCCGCTTCGGCGTCGTGCGCCCGATCCTCGTCCGGCGTGGCGGTGCCGTCATCGCTGGCCACAGCATCGTCGAGGCTGCCCACGCCCTCGACCTGCCCGAGGTGCCGGTCACCTACGTCGACGACCTCTCCGACGACGAGGCCCGCGTCCTGCGCCTCAGCCTGCACAAGATCGAGGAGATGGCCACCTGGGAGGCGGAGGCGCTGAAGGTCGAGCTGACCCACGTGCTCGACGCCGACCCAGATCTGGCCGTTTTCACTGGCTTCTCGACGAGCGAGATCGACGTCTACACCGGCGACGTGGACGCCCAGGCCGACAAGGCCGACGCGCTGCCCGGGTCGGCGGCTGGGCCGCCCGTGTCCCAGCTCGGCGACTGCTGGGTGTTCAAGGGCGGCCACCGCCTAATCTGCGGCGACGCCCTCGACCCGGATACCCTGCGGCGCCTGATGGCGCAGGTCCGCGCGCGCCTCGTCCTGGCCGATCCGCCGTTCAACGTGCGCGTGGCCGGGCACGTCTCGGGCCGCGCCAGCGCGCGCGAGTTCGCCATGGCGTCCGGCGAGATGACCGAGGCGGAATTCATCGCCTTCCTGACGACCGCCTTCCGCAATGCCGCCGAGCACGCCCTCGACGGGTCGCTCGCGCTGTATTTCATGGACTGGCGACACGCCTACGAGATTATGGTGGCGGGCCGCGAGGTGTACGCCTCGTTCAAAAACCTGATCCCGTGGGTCAAGTCGAACGCGGGTATGGGCTCGTTGTGGCGCTCGCAGCATGAGCTGATCTTCGCCTTCAAGCTCGGCTCAGCCCCCCACGTCAACAACGTCGAACTCGGCAGGAACGGCCGCTGGCGCTCGAACGTCTGGCACTACGCCGGCGCCAACGCGTTCGGCCGGATGCGCGACGAGGATCTCGTGGGCCACGTGACGCCCAAGAGCGTCGCGCTGCTGCACGACGCCATCCTCGACGTGACGCTGCGCGGGGAGGCGGTGCTCGACCCGTTCGCCGGCGCCGGCTCGACGCTCTTGGCCGCGCACCGGGCGCGGCGGGTTGGCTACGGGGCCGAGATCGACCCGGTATACGCCGACACCGCCGTGCGGCGGCTCGAGGCTTTCACACGGGCCGAGGCCGTCCTTGAGGCGACCGGACGCACCTTCGCGCAGACCCGGGCGGAGCGCTCCAGCGGCGCCGCAATCGTGACCGCGTGAGGTCGCGCCATGGCTGGACATCGCAAGGCCGGCGCCCCCGCGGGGGCACCGGATGACGAGGCCGTCGGCTACGGAAGGCCGCCGGCCGAGTTCCGTATTCGCGAGGGCGAGCGGCGCAACCCCTGGGGGCGCAAGGGGCGGCCCAAGCCGAAGCAGGACTTCCTCGACGGGACGATCCGCATCCGCATCGACGGCAAACCCGTGCGGGTCACCCGTGACGAGGCGATCGACCACTTCCTGTTCGAGGCGGCGTCACGCCGCAACGTCTCGGCCGCCAAGTTGCTCGACCGGCGGCGGCAGGATCGACTCGCCCGGACGGCGGGGACCTCGGACGACGACGACCTCTCACCGGAGGAGGAGGCCGCGCTGCTTCGCGCGGCCGAACGGCGTCTGCGCCGACTCGGTCGCGGTATCTCGAACGACGATCCATTAGGCGGCGACCCGCGCGACCAGGAGCTTGAGCCGGAGGTCGACGCATGAACCCGGCGGCTCGCCTGTACCGGGCGCTGCTCCGCACGGACTTCATGCTGTTCTACGAGCGCTGCTTCGCTACCCTCGAACCCGGCACCCCATTCGTCGACAACTGGCACTTGCACGCCGTCGCCGAGGCGCTGCGTCGCGTCGAGGCGGGCGAGAGTCGGCGGCTGATCGTCAACGTGCCGCCGCGCTCGGGCAAGTCGCTCATCGTCACGGTCGCGTTCACCGCCTGGCGGCTCGGCCGCGATCCACGGCTGCGGATCATCTGCACCTCGTATTCCGCCGACCTCGCCCAGACTCACGCGGCGGCCTTCCGGGCGATCGTCGCCAGCGCATGGTTCCAGGAAGCGTTCCCGGCGTTCCGGATCAAGCGGGGCGGGGACCGTAAGCTCGAGACGATCACGACCGAGCGCGGCTACCGCTTCGGCGTGTCTATCTCGGGGCCGGTCCTCGGACGCGGCGCGGATCTGATCATCGGCGACGACGCGATGAGCCCGGAGGCGACCTTCTCGGAGGCCGTCCGGCGCCGAGAGATGGAGCTCTGGAACACCGCGCATCGCACCCGCCTCAACGACAAACGCAAGGGTGCGATCGTCCTGATCTCGCAGCGCCTGCACGAAGACGACCTCATCGGCCAGGTGCAGCGGAGCGGCGACTGGGACCGGCTGGTCCTGCCGGCGATCGCATCGGACGCGGCATGCTATCGGATCGGGCCACACGAGCACGACATCTACCAGCGCCGGGCCGGCGAGGTGCTAGATGCCGAGCGTGAGCCGCGGGAAGCGCTCGAGGAGATGCGGCGCGCCGTCGGCTCGATGACGTTCGCGGCGATGTACCTGCAGGATCCCGTGCCCCCGGACGGCAACGTCATCCGTCGCAAATGGCTGAAGTACTTCGACCGCGAGCCCAACGCTGCGGTGCTCAAATACTTCGTGGCCAGCTGGGACACGGCCTCGACGCTGGACGCGACCAGCAGCTACTCGGTCGGCATGCTCTGGGGCTGGGACGGGGAGAACTACTATCTGCTGGAGCTGGTCCGAGGCCGGTGGGAGACGCCGGAGCTGCGCAACAAAATCCTCGAGACCGTCCGCGCCTGGCGTCCTGACGAGACCCTGATCGAGGACACCGAGCTCGGCCGCAGCCTGCAGCAGGACATCCGGCGCACGAGCGGCGTTYGGGTTCACCTGCGGCGGCCCCGCTACGACAAGCGTGCCCGGCTTCTTGCGCAGAGCGCCCGGTTCGAGGCCGGGCAGGTGTGGATACCCGCGTCGGAGCCTTGGACCCACGACTACGTCAGCGCGCTATTGGCCTTTCCGTTCGGCCGAAGCGACGATCAGGTCGACGCGACCTCTCAGGCCCTCGACTATCTGGTCGCGAAGACGGCGAGCCTCCAGCCGCTGCCGCGCCGCAACCCGACGCGGAGAACGGTCGAACGCCGCGCCGTGGCGGAGGACGAAGAGGCGCCCGATCGGCATCGTGACCGGTCTGGATCGAGGGCGTTCGATGGGCCGCCGCAGCTGGGCTGATCGCATCGGGATCGCTCAGCGGCCGGGGAGGGCAGTACCGAGTGTGGCCCTCGCGAGCGGGTGCGGGCGTATGGTCAATCTCCCGCTGGGCTCGATCCGGCGCGGAGGGTGTCAACGAACCAGTCCATGGCCGCGAGGAACGCCGCGATCGCTTCGGCCGACAGGCCGGCGAGCGGGATGGTCTTGCGCTTCGACACGGCGTCCGGCGGCAGTCGAATGCCCGGGACGGCGTTCAGGTGATCGAGGAGCTCCTGCCGCAAGGGGAGGGCGTCGAACACCGGCTTTCCCAGCATGTACTCGAAGTATACCGCCATGGTCCCGTCGGTGAAGACCCGCAGCGCGGAGAGCTCGACCCCGTCAACCTCGAACACCGCCCCKAGCGCGCCGAAGCTCGGGTTCGTGTTGAAGGCGATGCGGTCGGCGCGGCGACGGATCCAGGCCACGATCGCGCGAGCGGCTTCCAGGATCGCCTCGTCACCGCGGGCTGCGATCTCCGCCATGACAGTAGCCTCGTCCCAAGTTCGCTTCGGCTGCGCTGCACGGCTCGAGGAGCCCTTGCGATCCTTGGTGGCCTCCGACCGGCCGAGCACGATCGGCACGAGCGTCTTCAGGCCCTGTCCCTCGTACTGGCGAAGCTCGACCGCCAGAACCTCGGCCGGCTGCATCTGCCGGTTCAGGAACTCCACGACGCGCCGGAGCTCCGGCGGCACGCGGTCGGCGACGAATAGAAGCCGCACCCGACCGGCCTGAAGGTTGGTGCGCACGGCCTCCCAGAAAGCCTCCGGTTCGGCATCCGGTCCGATGAGGTCCCGCAGCACCTCGCCGGAATCACGGCTCTCCGCCTCGCATCGCGCCCCGAATTGGGCTCTCAAGGTGTCCAGCGGCCAGTGCAGGACCGAGTTCGCGGCGTAATCGAGCATCTGGCCGACGACTTCGCGTCGGATGCGTGGAGCAACGACACAGACAGATGCTCCACCAATTGGGGGATGCGGCGGCCCTAGCGTCTCTGCTTCAATCCGAAACGCAGGTTGCTTCGGCGGCCCGGAAAAGGCTGCCGCGATTTCTCTTTTGACCGGAGGGCGCCATGCGGATCACGACGCTGTTCATCACGGCTTTCGTTCTTACGGGCCTGTGTCATTTCTCGTGGTTCGCCCGGCCGATCGACGAAGCCGAGCTTGCTCAAACTGAGGCGAGCGAAGCCGCCATGATAATACCGCTCGCCACACACATCGAGACGGACTGACGTGTCGCCCTCCAATGGGGCGCCGTCCGCGACCGAGGCTCAGGTCTCGCCGCGGCGCTCCCTCGCGCGCGCTTGCGCTCAGGTGATCAGCAGCAGCTGGTACGAGGCGCTACTACTAGGCGCCACCGTCATTTGCCTCATCTCGGCCGATCACTCGGGCGCCCCGAGCGCAACTGTGATGGTGGCCATTGCCGCCGCAGCAGCGCTCTCCAGCATCGGCGGCTTCGCCTTCTCGGCCATCTGCGGCGCGCTACTGTTCCACCTTGCCATCGACCCGGTCCAAGTGGTCGAGATCATGATGCTGTGCAGTGTTGCCAATCAGGCCGCCATGGTTTGGGCTCTTCGGCAGACTGTCGACTGGCGTGTGCTGGCCGTCTTCCTCGCTGGCGGGGCGCTTGGCCTACCTTGGGGGGTGTGGCTACTCCTACATGTTGATCGAGGCGTCTACACGCACGCGCTCGGCATCTTTCTCCTGCTCTACGGGACCTACATGCTGCTACGGCGCCCGGTCGTCGTACGATGGCAGCACCCGGCGCTTGATGGCGCAGTCGGTGTGCTCGGCGGCATCACGGGTGGCGCAGTTGGCTTCCCCGGTGCCTTCGTGACGATCTGGTGCGCCATGAAGGGCTGGGACAAGGATCGCCAGCGTGCTCTGTTTCAGCCGTTCATCCTGATCATGCAGGTGGCCGCGCTGCTGACCTTGAGCCTCGTGCATGGGACATCCGCCGGTCACGGCGTTGAACTAGGCGACCTGCTGTGCGTGCCGGGATCGTTGCTCGGTACAGCCATAGGCTTGCTCTGCTACCGGACCCTGTCAGATCTGCACTTCGCGCGAGCGATCAATCTGCTCATGATCGTCTCAGGCGTGAGCTACCTGTTGTAACGACTGGACGATCTGACGAACGCCATTGTGGCCGGCCTTCCGCGGCACTAGACGCGCCGCTCGGATCGAGTGCGTAGGGGCGGGGATGGGCGGTGACGTGACTGCCCTGTCCTTCGCTCTCGCGTCCGAAAACGCCGCGCTGCACCAGCGACTGACCACGGCACGGGAAGCCACCCATCGCGAACGGCAGGTCGATTTGATTTGGGTATACTCAAATCAAACTGGCTAAATCGGACGCTGAGGGTAGATTGCGTTGAACAACACGGCGCGACGTCTGCTGCATTGCCGCTGCTGACGCTTGTCACCGCATTTCAGTTTCCATGCTGGCTGATTGGCCGTGAAGGCAAGGAGATTTCGAGGGGATGTGCAAATCGGCTCGGACCGATACGGTGGCCCGTCCTTTGCTCCCGCAGCTAGAGAGTATTCAGGTGCGATCGAGGACCGCGCGCACGTGCGTTCTTGGAACGCGCGCAAGTGCATTTCAACTGCCGGAGGTCAGACAATGATGAGAGCTGATCCTGCCTTCTCTGCCTTAATCGGACGCATCTACGACTGTGCGCTCGACACCATGTTGTGGCCGAATACCTTGGGAGAAATCGCAGAAATCATTCAAGCTTACTTAGCCGATCTGGCGGTTTACAATCCGACCGCGGGCAACAGCAGGATGGCGGCGCAATGGGGTTGGAGCACCGAGTTGCTAGCGCTCGCGCAGGCTAACATTCACCTCAATCCATTGATTCCTATGGGCCTTGTTCATCCACTTCTCGAACCAATGTGCAAAAGTCGCGAACAGTATGTCACTGTCGATGCTTTGCATAGGAGTCTATATTGGCGCCAATGCTTCATCAATCGTGATCATGGAGATTATATTGGCGTTCCGCTAACGCGAGCCTTGACTGAGTTCGGTCATTTTGGTCTTTCGAAAAAATCCAGCTTAGGCGATTTTATTGACGAAGATATTGAATTTGCGCGCGTTATTGCTCCTCATCTCCGCCGCTCTGTGTTGATTTCCGGTATTCTAGGATATCAGCAGGTCGAAACTGGCACTTTGCGCAGTGCCCTCGATGCCCTGACTGCGGCCGCCCTGGTCCTCGATCCCGACGGCCGAATTGTGTTCGGGAATGCCCAGGCACAAGCCGAACTTAAGCGGGCCAGCATCCTGCGCGAGCACCAGGGGCGCTTGGCCGGCGTGAGCACGGACGGAATGCGGCTTGTTGCCAGTCTCAAAGGATCGCAGGGCGGCCGGGGGCGAGACATGCGCGTCGTGGATCGAGGCGAGAGGGTGCTGCACGCTTCATGGATTGCTCTCCAGAAGGTCAGCGAAGCGATGGGTGAGCCGTTTCTGCTTCTGCTGCGCGAGCCGGAAAAAGAACTCGTGACGCCGCTTTCATCAGCGAACACAATCTTTCAGCTCACACCCGGTGAGCTACAAGTACTTGCACAGCTGCTTAATGGTCGCACTTTGGCTGAAACAGGCAAAGTACTAGGCGTTGCTCGCTCCACGGTAAAGACCCATCTCGACGCATTGTTCAGAAAAACAGATACGAAGCGGCAGTCAGATCTATTACGCGTTGTGATTGGGCTTGGGTCGCCTTTGAGGGACAGTCGATAATTACGTCGTCCTCAAGCGCTGAATATCTCGGTCTTCCTCACCGATTTGTGATTAGAGGTCGATTTGCTGTCCGCTAAATGGCGGAGGCTACCCAGCAACGCTTCGCCTAACTTCAAATGCGCCGCAGTAATTTGTATCGCCTGGAGGTATCTCCATGAACACTGCACCGAAATCGGCACTTCGACGCAATTTTCGCTTGGATGCCGCGGCGCTTGTTGTTGCCGCAGCTGCGTTCTGGGCCACAATGCTGATTGTGCTGCCGATCTCTGAGGCCGCAGCCGTCACGAATGGCACTGCGGCGGCATCAACGCCGCTCGTGTTCGTCGGGCCATAGTCAGCCCAACTGATTGATCGGCTGCACCGGAAAGCCAACAGCTCCCGGTGTCTTGCGCTGTAGAGGCCCTGCACCTCGACCGTGGGTTGGGGACGCCCACAACTCAGGTGATCGCTCATGCCTCCGGGATCAGCCCTGGCAGGCCGCTGGATCGCGCTTGACGCGATGCGCGGCCTCGCCGCCCTGCTCGTCGTCCTCTACCACCTGCGCTGGACCTGGCACGGCTACGACCTCCTGCCAGTCCGCCACGGCTTCTACGCTGTCGACTTCTTCTTCGTCCTCTCCGGCTTCGTTATGGCCGCGACCTATGGCGGCGTGCGCACGTCGGGGGATCTCGTCCGATTCGCCCTCAAGCGCGCCGGCCGCCTGCTGCCGCTCCATTTTGCGGTGCTCGCCGCCTTCGTAGCCCTGGAACTGGGCTTCGCTCTGGCCGACCACGCCGGCTTTCCCTCAGGCCGGCTAGTCTTCACGGGCTTCACTGGGGTAGGGCCGCTTCTTGCCCAAGCGACCATGACCTTCGGGCTGATCCCTGGCCTGACATGGATGTGGAACCATCCCTGCTGGTCCATTGCGGTCGAGTTCTGGACCTACATTCTGTTCGGGCTGACCGTGCTGGCACTGCGCCGCGGCCGCCTCGTGGTCTGGTCTGCCTTGTCGTGCGTCGGGCTTGCCGCCGTCGCGCACAGCTCTGAGGGCCTTGCCGCCACTTCCGGCGCGGCGGTCTTCCGCTGCCTGCTGTCGTTCTTCCTCGGCACACTCGTTTATACGGCCTACCTGCGCCTGCGAACTTGTGGGGCGACCCTCGGCACCCACACACAAATCGCGGCGACAGCTCTGGCGCTGACGGTCGCGTCATGCCCATCAAGCGGTGCCGCCTCACTCGTCATTCCGTTCGCATTTGCCGCCATGGTTCTATGCCTCGCCTTCGATGAGGGTGGCTTGGCGCAAGTCCTCGCGGCACGCGTCCTTGGTCGGCTCGGTGAGCTGTCGTTCTCGATCTACCTCGTGCACGTGCCGGTCTGGTTCGCCCTCGAGGGCATGCTGCGGCTGGGCGTTGGAGTTGGAGCGACTTGGCTGCTGCCGGACGCGGCTGCGGTGATCCCAGTGCGGGTGTCGCCTCTGGGCTCGGCGCTCGCCGCGGATGCATTGGTGCTGGCCTATGTCGGGCTTGTGCTCGTCGTGTCGGCTTGGACGAACCGCCGGATCGAAGGCCCAGCGCGGGACTGGAGCCGCCGTGTCGCGGAGCGGATCGGCCGGACCGCCTCCGGTAAGGCTATGCCGCAGGGACTGAGGCCCGGATGGCTCCTGAACCAATTGACCGCCGTGCTGCCAGTGAGGACGTCTCGATGAGCGCCAGCCTGCTCGCTCCGGCCACTCAGGTCTGCGCCTTCGTGTTGGGCTGCGCGTTGATCCACGCCGCTCGCGCGCACGCTGTGGCCATAACGCAGCTGCTCATCGGGGTGGCGGTGGTCGCGGCCGCGCTCGTGCTGATCCAAGCAGCGATGACGTTCGCGCCTAATCCTGATGAGCGCTTCGATGAACTCAGCATTCATGCGGCCCTGTCGCTGCAGGCCGCCTCCAACAAAGGCGACGATCCGGACACGGCGCGATCGCCGTGAAGTAACCAAGTAATCGGTAGACGGGCAACTTGCATCGATATTACGCGGATCGGCAACCTTCACTCGGATTGTGCAGCAAATATGGAATGATACGAAATCGATACTTCAATGATGATAAAAACGCGTTGAGCTTATAAATTTGTGAGAATTAATTTTATATAATATAAGCTGTCGACTTATCATTCTAAGTCACGATATTATAGAATTTTGTCTGACAAAAACTTCGAACAGTTTTATCTGAATGGTGCAATAAGGCTGTAACTTCTATCAGCAATTAATGTCAAGTCTGTAAAACATCTAAATGCACAAACAATATGCATTCGACTATCTCGGAGGCGTCCCATGCGTGTCGTATGTGCAGCTGCCATCACGCTGGTAACACTATCAAATATAGTATGTAGTGGATCCTTCCTGGGCTTGGCGCTGGGACAGGAGATCGCCCCCCTGCAAGTCTCGCCTCCCACGCTCAAGGGCGCAGATCCCGCCGAGTGCATGCAGGCAAACTCGGATTACGAACTCTATGAACTCGGATGACGGTGTCCCCGGGTCGCAGCACCGAGACGAGGCTGTCGGCGACGTAGCTGCGGAAGCGGGCGCCGTTGGTGGCGCCATCGACGAGACTGAGCGCGCACAGGCCGGTGCTGCGCAGGGCGGCTGTGACGGTGGTAGTTTTGTAGTGGCCCTGCGGCACGAGGAGCCGGCACCGCTCACCGCACGGGGCG
>NZ_JBFUGA010000146.1:0-10849 GCF_056403155.1 Methylobacterium sp. P3_A11 | reverse complement strand
CGGCCGGTCCGCGCCACCGTGGCGCAGGCGGCGGCGCCCAGCAGCAGGACGGCGATGCAGGCCGAGGCCGGGGCGCCGCCGCGCTGGCAGAGGAGCAGGGCGCCGAGCGTCGCGGCCCCCAGGGCGATCAGCATCTCGCGGGGCTCGGTGCGGCTCATCACCATCCACTCGGCGAAGCCGACGATGCCGGCAGCGAGCCAGATCCCCGCGAACGGCCAGCCGCCATAGACGAGCGCGGCCAGCACGCCGCCCCCGAGCACGAGGCCCGAGGCGACGCGCAGCCACAGCTCGCGCCGCCCCGAGGGACGCGCGGCCGGTGCGGCGGCGGAGGTCACAGGCGTCTCGGCCTGCGCCTCAGACCTGCATGATTTCCTTCTCCTTGGAGGCCAGCACGCCGTCGATCTCGGAGATGAACTGATCAGTCGCCTTCTGTACGTCGGCGGCCTGGCGCTTCTCGTCATCCTCCGAGATGGCGCTGTCCTTCAGGAGCTTCTTTAGGTGGTCGAGCCCGTCCCGGCGAACGTGGCGCACGGCGACGCGCGCCTCCTCGGTGTACTTGTGGGCGACCTTGACCATCTCCTTGCGGCGCTGCTCGTTCATCTCGGGGATGCGGAGCCGGATGGTCTGCCCCTCGGTCTGCGGGTTGAGGCCGAGGTCGGATTCGCGGATCGCCTTCTCCACGGCCGTGACCATGCTGCGGTCCCAGACCGAGATCGACAGGAGCCGGGGCTCCGGCACGCTGACCGTGGCGACCTGGGCCATCGGCATCATCGAGCCGTAGGCATCCACCTGGATCGGGTCGAGCAGCGAGGGCGTCGCACGGCCGGTGCGCAGGGATCCGAGGTCCTTCGAGAGCGAGGAGACCGCGCCCTGCATCCGGCGCTTGAGGTCGTTGAGGTCGAATTCCGGTGTGGCCATGATGGTCGTCCCGACACGTCTGACGTTGTCTTGAGCCCGGCTTGGGCAGTCGCGGCCTCAATGGACGAATTTCTTCAGGGCCGCAAACCGTTGCGCCGGCATTCCCGCCGCGGCGTCAGGGCACAACGAGGGTCGAGGGTGCCTCGCCCGACAGGATCGCGGCAATGGAGCTCGGCGGGTGCAGCGATCCGACGAGGATCGACAGCCGGCTCTCCCGGGCCAGGGCGAAGGCCGCCGTGTCCATGACCTTGAGATCGCGGGCGATAGCCTCGTCGTGGGTGATCCGGTCGTAACGGGTGGCGCTCGGATCCTTCTTGGGATCGGCCGAATAGACGCCGTCGACCTGCGTGGCCTTGAGAACCGCGTCGCAGCGCAGCTCGGCGGCGCGCAGCACCGCGGCGGTGTCGGTGGTGAAGAACGGATTGCCGGTGCCACCGGCGAGGACGACCACCTGACCCTTGTCCAGATGATGGAGCGCAGGCTGGCGGGCATAGGTCTCGCAGATGGTCGGCATCGAGACCGCCGACATCGTGCGCGCCTGGACGCCCGCGGCGTTGAGCGCCGTCTCGATGGCCAGGGAGTTCATGACGGTGGCCATCATGCCGAGCGAATCCCCGGTCGCTCGGTCGATCCAGCCGGCCGCCGAGATCCGCGCGCCGCGGATCATGTTGCCGCCGCCAACCACGATGGCGATCTCGGCGCCCGCCTCGATGGTGCGGGCGATGTCCTCGGCCAGCCCCGCCAGCGTCGGCGGGTGCAACCAGTAGCCGTCCGGGGCGGCGAGCGCCTCACCCGACAGCTTCAGCAAGATCCGGCGAAACGGCGTCGTATCCGGCATCGGGGTTCCCGGCTCCATCCCGCATCGCGCAAGCCGGGAGGCTTCTACGTCAGGCGCGGGAGCCACGTCGAGGGGTTCCGGGCGATCCGGCGCGCCGCACCGGTCGAATCGCAACCGACGCTTGAGGCCGCGTGGATGAAGCGCCCGCATATCGGGCGCGGCGCCGGCACGCGCGAAGGCGCGCCGKCGCCGGCTGTCAGCTGCCCGCCAGGACGCCGACGGCGCCCAGGACGGTCATCACGAGACCGGACGCGAACACGCCGATCATCAGGTAGGAGAAGGATTTCAAAGCCATGCCGACGAGATAGCGCAGCGCCGCAAATCGAGGTGTGCGCCGCAGCACGATCCGCAGCGGAACGCTTTCGCAGGTCCAGAAACGAGCAGCCCCGCCCGGCTTGCGCCGGGCGGGGTTGCTCTCGCTGCGGTCCGGCGCGCCGGGTGATCGAACCGCCGTCAGGCGCGACCGGCCTGCTGTGCGACCTCGGTGGCGAAGTCCGGCCCGTCTTCCTTCTCGATGCCCTCGCCCAGCGCGTAGCGGACGAAGCCCATGAGGGCGACCGGACCGCCGACCTTGGAGCCGGCTTCCTTCAGGACCTGGCTGACCGTCTTCGAGCCGTCATGCACGAAGGGCTGATCCAGGAGGGTGACCTCCTTGTAGTAGCTCTTCAGGCCGCTCTCGACGATCTTGGCGAGGACGTGGTCCGGCTTGCCGGCATTCTTCTCGCGCAGGATGTTCGACTCGCGCTCGACCGTGGCGGCGTCGACGCCCGAGGCGTCCAGCGCCACAGGATTGGTCGCCGCGATGTGCATGGCGATCTGGCGGCCAAGAGCCGAGAGCGCGTCGACGTCGCCCTCGGACTCGAGCGCCACGAGCACGCCGATCTTGCCGAGGCCCTCGGAAATCTGGTTGTGCACGTAGGAGGCGATGACGCCCTTCTTGACCTCGAGCTTGGCGACGCGGCGCAGGTTCATGTTCTCGCCGATGGTGGCGATCAGAGCCTGCAGCTTCTCCGAGACGGTCTCGGTGGCGCCCGGGAAGTGGGCCGCCTGGAGGCCTTCCAGCGTGCCGTCGGTGTTGAGCGCGATCTTGGCGGCTTCGCGGGCGAAGGCCTGGAAGGCGTCGTTGCGGGCGACGAAGTCGGTCTCGGAGTTCACCTCGACCACGGCGGCGTGGTGGCCGGCGGACTCGACGGCGACGAGGCCCTCGGCGGCGACGCGGCCGGCCTTCTTGGCGGCCTTGGCGAGACCCTTCTTGCGGAGCCAGTCGACGGCGGCCTCGATGTCGCCCTGCGTCTCGTTGAGCGCGCCCTTGCAGTCCATCATGCCGGCGCCGGTCTTCTCCCGGAGCTCCTTCACCATCGCGGCGGTGATGTTGGCCATGGCGGTCCCTTTCGTACGGTCTGGATGCGAGAGGCCCGGCGCGCGGGTGAGCGGCCGGGCCCGGTATGTCTGGAACCGCGACGGCCCGATGACGGGGCCGCCGCGAAATCCCGATGGATCAGGCCGCGGCAGCAGCCTCGACGAAGCCGCGGGCCTGCGAGACCCAGGAGTCGCGGTCGATGCGGCCGTTGAGCTTCAGCTCGGCATCGACCTTTGCGACGTCCTCGGGGGTCATCGCGGCGAGCTGCCAGTAATGGTAGATGCCGGCGTCGTTGAGCTTCTGGACGATCTGCGGGCCGGCGCCGTTGAGCTTGGTCAGGTCGTCCGGCGCGCCGCGCGGAGCGGCGAGCAGCTCGAAATGCTCGGTCGTCTCGGCAAGCATCGCGACGTCGGCCGGGTCGAGGGCATCGGACTCGACCGTGACGGCGGCGGTGTTGTCGACCGGCAGCTCCTCGGCCATCGGCTCCTCCGAGGCGCCGAGATCCATGCCCGACGAGCCCTGGGCGCGCGAGATGCCGTCGATGGCGGCCTTGGCGATCAGGTCGCAATAGAGCGCGATGGCGCGGCCGGCGTCGTCGTTGGCCGGGACGATGTGGGTGATGCCGTCCGGGTTGCAGTTGGTGTCGACGATGGCGGCCACCGGGATCCCGAGGCGGTTCGCCTCCTTGATCGCCAGCTGCTCCTTGTTGGTGTCGATCACGAACAGCAGGTCGGGCACCCCGCCCATGTCCTTGATGCCGCCGAGCGCCTTCTCGAGCTTATCCTTCTCACGGGAGAGCATCAGGCGCTCTTTCTTGGTCAGGCCCGGGCCGCCGGTCTCCAGCGTCTCGGTGACCTTGCGCAGGCGCGAGATCGAGCCCGAAATGGTCTTCCAGTTGGTGAGCATGCCGCCCAGCCAGCGGGAGTTGACATAGTACTGGGCCGAGCGCTTGGCCGCCTCGGCGATCGTGTCGGCCGCCTGCCGCTTGGTGCCGACGAACAGCACGCGGCCGCCCTTGGCGACGGTGTCGCTCACCGCCTGCAGCGCCGTGTGCAGCGCCGGCACGGTCTGGGCGAGGTCGATGATGTGGATGTTGTTGCGTGTGCCGAAGATGTACGGCTGCATCTTCGGGTTCCAGCGGTGGGACTGGTGACCGAAATGGGCGCCCGCTTCGAGGAGCTGACGCATGGAAAAGTCGACGGCCATGTCTTTGTACTCTCCGGTTGGATCCGCCGCGGAGGGATGCAGCCGCCTGATACGGTCGGGCGACCACCGGAAACGCCTCATTCAGGCATGAGGCCGGCTCCGCGTGTGGGATAGGCGGGCGCTTAGCAGAGTGCGCAGGCGGAGGCAAGGAGCCGGATAGATCGCGGCGGCTGCCGTGGCGCCGGTCGCGTTCGCGGCCTCGAGCGGCGGCGGGACGCTCAGGGGGAACGCCGAACGCGCGTCGACGGGACCCGGAAAAAGGCCGCGGCTCACGCCCCCGCGAAGACCGCCGCCACGTCCTCGGACGTCATAACCCGGTGCTCCCCCGCCGCCAGATCCCCCGGCAGATCGAGGCCGCCGACCCGGTCCCGGTGCAGGGCCGCGACGTGGTTGCCGACGGCGGCGAACATTCGGCGGACCTGATGGTAGCGGCCCTCCGTCAGGGTTACCGCGCAGTGCGTTTCATCCTCGACGTCGAGGCGAACCGGCAGCAGCGGATGCGCCTCGCCCTCCAGCATCAGCGTCCCTGAGGCGAAGACCTCCGCCTCGCTGCCTGCGAGCGGCCGGTCGAGGGTCACGCGGTAGCGCTTCGCCACACCGGCCTTTGGGCTGATGATCCGGTGCAGGAGCGCGCCGTCGTCGGTGAGCAGCAGGAGGCCCGACGTTTCCTTGTCGAGCCGCCCGACCGTGGAGAGCGGCGGCTCGCGGCGTCGCCAGCGCTCGGGGAGGAGCCCGTAGACCAGCGGCCCGGCCTCCTTGTGCGAGCAGGTCACGCCCAGGGGCTTGTGCAGCATCAGGCACAGGCCGGGCAGCGGATCGATGGGGGCGCCGTCGATCGTCAGGCGATGCGGGAGATCCGGATCGAGGGCGATCCGCCCCCCCGCATCGTCGAGATCCGCGCCGTCGAGGCGAATCGCGCCGGCGCGGGCGAGGGTCTGGATCTCTCGACGCGAGCCGTAGCCGAGATTGGCGAGGAGCTTGTCCAGGCGGACGGATTTCACCGCGCTCATGCCGGCACCGCCATCACCGGCGGGCCTCGTAGACCCGGTAGCCGTTCCCCTGCACGGCCACGGCGACCTGCCGGAACGTCTCGCGGAGGGCGGCGTCGTAGGGCAGATGGGCATTGGCCACGAGCCAGAGCGCGCCGCCGGGCCGCAGCGCCTCGGCGGCCCGGGCGATGAACGCCCGGCCGAGCGCCTGGTCCTCGGCCCCGCCCTCGTGGAAGGGCGGGTTGGTGACGACGAAGTCGAGCTTGTCCGGGACGACGCCGGGCGCCCGGATGTCCGCCCAGAGAATCACCACCCGCGGGTCGGCGACGTTGCGGCGCGCCATCTCGACGGCACGCCGGTCGATCTCGAGCAGTGTCAGGGCGGTCACGGCGTCGGAGCCGAGAACGGCACGCGACAGGATTCCCAGCCCGCATCCGAAATCCGCGCCGCGCCCCTTCATCGGCGGCAGGTTCGCCAGGAGCAGCGCCGAGCCGGGATCCAGCCTGTCCCACGAGAAGATCCCGGGCTGCGTGCACAGGGCGAGGTTGTCGACGTGCCGGGGGGCGCCCTCGTCGATTGCCTCGACGAGGCCTGCCGGGACCGGGGGGCGCTCGGTCGTGCAGATCCGGTGATGCCGGCGGGGCTGGTCGGCCGCGGTACAGCCGAACGTGGTCAGTTCCTTGGCGAGGCGGGTGCCGCCCCGATCCTTCGGGGCCAGGGCGACCATGCGGCCGCCCGGCCCCAGGGCACGCAGCACCTGTGCGAGCACGTAGCGCCGCTCGACGGTCCCGGGAGGGGCGAGCACGGTGGCGACGTCGAGGCTGTTCTCGGGCAGGTCCTCCAGCCGGGCGGCACCGGGGATCATGGGCGAGACTTGGACGGCGTCGCTCGGGACCTCGGCGAGGTCGACCGGCGGCAGGCCGTAGACGGCATGGCGCATGTACGTTTCGGGATCTGGAGAGCCGACTTCGGAACGCGAATCCGCGGCGGAGCACGGTACATCCGCGTCCGACTCGGTTTATCCGGGGGGAACACCTGGATTTATACCGGAACGGCTCGGGATTCCCAGCCCGCTGGCCGCGGCCGCGCGCGTCAGCCCCGGGGGAATTCGAGCCCCATCTCGCGGTAGCGGGCCGGATCGTCGGCCCAGTTCTCGCGCACCTTCACGTGCAGGAACAGATGGACCCGGGCGTCGGCCGCCTCGGCGATCTCGACCCGGGCCGCCTGCCCGATCGCCTTGATGGTCTGACCGCCCTTGCCGAGGACGATCGAACGCTGGCTCTCGCGCTCGACGAAGATCGTCTGCTCGATCCGCACCGACCCGTCCGGCCGGATCTGCCACTGGTCGGTCTCCACCGTGGACCGGTAGGGCAGTTCCTCGTGCAGCCGGTCGTAGATCTTTTCGCGGGTGATCTCGGCAGCCAGCATGCGCAGGGGCGCGTCCGAGACCTGATCCTCCGGGTAGAGCCACGGCCCCGGCGGCATGCGGGCGGCGAGCGCCCGCCGGAGATCCTCCACGCCGTCGCCCTTCAGCGCCGAGATCATGAAGGTCTCGGCGAAGGGCGAGACGGCGTTGAGCTTGGCGGCGAGGTCGAGCAGCCGCTCCCGCGGGATCAAGTCGATCTTGTTGAGGATCAACATCTTCTCGCGCTTCACCTCGCCGAGCCGCCCGAGGACGGCCTCCACCTCCTGATCGATGCCCTTGCGCGCATCGACCAGCAGGCAGACCGCGTCCGCGTCGGCGGCGCCGCTCCAGGCGGAATGCACCATCGCCCGGTCGAGGCGGCGCTTGGGCGCGAAGATGCCTGGCGTGTCGACCAGGATCACCTGGGCCGAGCCCTCAATGAGGATCCCCCGCACCAGCGCCCGGGTCGTCTGCACCTTCCGGGAGACGATCGAGACCTTGGTGCCGACCAAGCTGTTGAGCAACGTCGACTTGCCGGCGTTCGGCACGCCGATCAGCGCGACGAAGCCCGCCCGGGCGTCGGTGGGCGTGCCGGGAAGCGTGGCAGGGGGGGGGGACGAATCGCGCGCAGGTTCCGGGGCCGGCGCGACGCCGGGCTCGTCCCGCTGATCGTGATCGTCTTGCTCGTGCGCGCTCATGCTGTCTCCGTCGGCTCCGCGTCGGCGGAGGCCCCGATTCCCTCCCGCTCCATCAGCGCCCGGGCCGCGGCCTGCTCGGCGATCCGCTTCGACGTGCCGTCACCGAGACCGGGCTCGAGACCCTCGACCTGCACGGCGATGCGGAACCGGGGGGCGTGGTCGGGACCGGTGCGCTCCACCACCGCGTAGGTGGGGATCGGCAGGCTGCGGCCCATGGCCCATTCCTGCAGGGCGGATTTGGCGTCGCGGCCCCGTGCCGCCGCGGTCGGCTCGCCCGGACGGAAATGCGCCTCGACCACAGCCCGGGCGGCATCGAATCCGGCGTCGAGGTAGATCGCGCCGAGAATCGCCTCGCAGACATCGGCGAGGATCGTCTGGTTGCGCCGGCCGCCGCCCATCACCTCGCCCTGGCCGAGGATGAGATGCGGCCCGACCTCCCAGGAGGCGGCCACGACCGCGCAGGTCTCGCGCCGGACGAGGGCAGCCAGCCGCCGGGACAGATCGCCCTCGTCGGCCTCGGGGAAGGCGCCGTAGAGGCGGTCGGCGACCGCGAGCCCGAGCACGCGGTCGCCGAGGAATTCCAGGCGCTGGTAGCTGCCGCCGCGGCCGCTGGCCTTGCTGGTATGGGTCAGGGCGCGGGTGAGCAGGTCCTGATCGGCGAAGCTGTGCCCGATCCGCTCCTCGAGCGCGCTCAGGGGCGGCCGGGGCTTATGTGCCCGGCGGGATCGGGCATTGGCTCGGTGCTGCGCGGCGTCGTCCAAGTCCGGACCGGTCAATGGATCGACGTGAACAGGCGCGTCCAGCGCACGTGGGCCGGCCAGTTCCAGACCTGCCACGCCGGGGTGCCCTCGTCGATCGAGAAGAAGATCATCTCGGCGCGCCCGACCAGATTGGCGAAGGGCACGTAGCCGACGTTGGCGAGATCGCGCGAATCCGTGGAATTGTCGCGGTTGTCGCCCATCATGAAAAAGTGACCGGGCGGGACCGTGTACAGCTCGGTCTTGTCCCAGAAGCCGTTGTCGCCGTCGCGCTCGATGACCCGGTGGACCACCCCGTTGGGCAGAGTCTCCAGGTACTGAGGCACCTTGGTGGCCTGCCCGTAGGGATCGGTGGTCTCGTAGTCGGCGATCCGCTCGCGTTTGACCGCCTTGCCGTTGATGTTGAGCACGCCGTCGATCATCTGGATCTTGTCGCCCGGCAGACCGATCACGCGCTTGATGTAGTCGGTCGCGTTGTCCTTGGGCAGCTTGAACACCGCGATGTCGCCGCGCTTGGGATCGGCGCCCCAGATCCGGCCATCGGCCTGAATCGGAATGTATTCCGAGAGCGGCAGAGAATATTTGGAGTATCCGTAGGAATATTTTGATACGAACAGGTAGTCGCCGATCAACAGGGTCGGCACCAGCGACCCCGAGGGGATGTTGAACGGCTGGAACAGCAGCGTCCGCACCACCAGGGCGATCAGCAGGGCTTGGATGCCGACCTTCAGCGTCTCGCGGATGCTGGCCCAGGTACCAGTCTCAGCGGGTTTCCTGAGCGGCTTGCCGTCGTAATCCACGCGCGCGTTCCGTCTTCGGTTGAGGTTCGTCGCCTGCCGCCAGTGGAGCACGGCCCCACCGCGCGCGGCGTGATGTGCGGTTGTCCCGAGGAATGCGCCGCAATCGTGTCCCCTGTGAGCGGGGGTCTAGACCATGCGCGAGTCCCCCGCAACGCGCGACCGCGGCCGGCTAATCCCCGACCCGCGCCATCAACCGGCGACGGCCGCCGGCAGGGCCTCGATGACCACGAAGGCCTGGGCCATCGGCGGATCGTCGGTGAGGCTCACATGCAGGCGCGCCGAATGCCCCGGCGGCAGGAGCTCCGCGAGCCGCTCGGCCGCGCCGCCGGCGAGCCGCAGTGTCGGCTGTCCGGACGGCAGGTTCACCACCTCCATGTCGCGCCAGAACACGCCGGCGCTGAGACCGGTGCCCAGCGCCTTGGCGCAAGCCTCCTTGGCGGCGAAGCGTCGGGCGTAGCCCTCCGCGCGGGCGGCCCGCCGGTCGCAGCGCTCCCGCTCCCCGTCGGTGAACACCCGGTGGATGAAGCGCTCGCCGTGCCGCTCCAGCGTCCGGGCGATCCGACGGATGTCGCAGAGATCCGAACCGATCCCGATGATCATGGCCGCCGCGCCCGATCCATGGCGGCCCGCATGTTGCGCACCGCCCGGTCGAGGCCCACGAAGATCGCGTCGGCGATCAGCGAATGGCCGATGTTCAGCTCCCGGACCTGCGGCAGCGCCGCCACCGGGCCGACGCTGCCCAGGGTGAGGCCGTGGCCGGCATGGATCTCGAGGCCGAGGCCGGCCCCGTGCTCGGCCGCGCGCCGGATGCGGGCGAGTTCGTGGGCAGTGCGGGCCGGATCGTCCTCGAGCGCGGCCTCGCAGTAGCGGCCGGTATGCAATTCCACCACGGGCGCCCCGAGGCCGCGGGCGGCCTCCATCACGGCCGGCTCCGGTTCGACGAACAGCGAGACTCGGATGCCGGCCTCCGCAAGCGCCCGGATGCGCGGCGCGAGGTGATCATGGCCGCCGATGATGTCGAGGCCCCCCTCGGTGGTGCGCTCCTCGCGCTTCTCAGGCACGAGACAGGCGGCATGGGGCCGGGTGTCCAGGGCGATCACCACCATCTCGTCGGTGGCCGCCATCTCGAAATTGAGCGGCACGGACAGGCCGCGCTTCAGGGCCGCGATGTCGGTGTCGCGGATGTGGCGCCGGTCCTCGCGCAGGTGCGCGGTGATGCCGTCGGCACCCGCCTCCACCGCGAGCAGGGCCGCCCGGACCGGGTCCGGATAGTCGCCGCCGCGGGCGTTCCGGACGGTCGCGACGTGGTCGATGTTGACGCCGAGGCGCAGCTTCTCGGAGGTCATCGGCTCGTTGGTCCCCATCTCGGCGCGATGCGACAGGCGCGGGACAGGCTCGGAGGATGCGCCGCGCCCGCACGCATGGCGGCGATATGCTGGCGATCGCGCGCCACGGCAAGACGGTTGGGGCCGCGTGCCTCAGGATGGACCAATGCGCTCCGCCGGGAATGGATGACACCCCGGCGAAAGCGCGCCCCTCAGGACGAGACGGTCAGGGAGAAGGCCTGGCGCCGCTCCACGACGGCGGCACCTGACCGGGACCGCCGTGAACCGGACCCGTCGTTCAGGCGAGGCGCAGGCGCGACCGGCCTTCCTTGCGCTCGGGCAACGTATCGAGGGCGGTCTTGACGATGGTTTTGGCGTCGAGCCCGGCCTCGGCGTACATCTTCTCCGGGCTGTCGTGGTCCTGGTAGGTGTCCGGCAGCGTCAGCGTCCGCACCCGCACCCCGCCCGCGTCCAGCGCGCCCTTCTCCGCGAGGAGATGCAGCACCATCGCGCCGAACCCGCCCCGCGAGCCCTCCTCGATCGTCAGCAGGA
>NZ_JBFUGA010000145.1:0-10956 GCF_056403155.1 Methylobacterium sp. P3_A11 | reverse complement strand
GGCTGCAGGCCGGCGGGCTGGCCGCTGGTCGGCGCCGAGGGGATGCCCGCCGGGACGCTGGGCAACGGGGCGCCGCCCGGACCCCGGGGCAGGCCCTCGAGGGCCTGCGGGACCTGGGGGCCTGCGGGGATGGCCGGGGCGAAAGGCTGGCTCGCGGCCTGCCCCTGGCCGTAGATCTCCCGGGCAAGGCGCCCGACGAGATCCGCGTGCGCCACATCGCCGTGAACCAAGTCGCCCGGGCTCGCCCCGGGCAGCCCGAGGGCGGGTGCCTCAGGCGTAGTCATGGTAGTTGCCCAGCAGCACGTTATCGAGGCGGGCGATCGCGTCCTCGACCAGCACGGCGGCCGAGAAGTAGCGGGTCACGAGGTGCGAGGCGATCGAGTGGTCGTTGGTGCTCATGTACCGCACCGACAGGCCGGGCTCGATCTCGCCGGTCACGCCGGACTTCTGCAGGCCGACCACGCCCTGCTCGCCCTCGCCGACCCGCAGCAGCAGGATCGAGGTGGTCTCTGCGCCGGTCACCGGGTCGATGTCGATCGGCAGCTTGTCGCTCGGCACCAGCGGCACGCCGCGCCACGTGATGAACGGCGCGCCGAACAGGTGGACGACGACCGGCGGCACGCCGCGCCGGGTCGCCTCCCGGCCGAAGGCCGCGATGGCGCGGGGATGGGCCACGAAGAAGGCCGGCTTCTTCCAGACCAGGGTCAGCAGCTCGTCGAGGTCGTCCGGGGTGGGCGGGCCGCCGCGGGTGGGGATGCGCTGGCGCGGGCCGACCTCGTGGAGCAGGCCGAACTGCGAATTGTTCAGCAACTCCCACTCCTCTCGCTCCTTCACGGCATCGACCGTGAGGCGGATCTGCTCGCGGAGCTGGTCGATCTCGTTGGAGTAGAGGTCGGTCACCCGGGTGTGGGTGTTGAGGATCGTCTGAATAGTCGAGAGGTGGTACTCGCGCGGATCGACCTCGTAATCCACGAAGGTCGTCGGCAGGCGCGGCTCGCCGGTATGGACCGCCAGCAGCTCGATGCCCTGCTCGCCGTACGAGTTGGTGTGGCCCTTGAGGCGGTCGCGCTCCTCGCGATGCTGGACGATCTTGGCGCGGATCTCCTCGCTCTCCACCGCGGCGGCGTCGAGGGTCAGGAGGGTCACCGCCGACAGGGCCTTCACGGCCGGGGCGGGGGCGCTCCCGCCGGCGAGACCGGCATCGCCGAAATAGTCGCCCTTCGTGGCCAGGCCCTGGCGCAGGCGGCCCTTGTAGGGACCCGACAGGGTCAGCTCGACGGTGCCGTCGGCCACCACCGTGAGGCTGCGGCCCGCGGAGCCCTCCTCGTGGATCACCGCGCCGGCCTTGTGCCGGCTCTCGGTGAACTTGGCCGCCAGCGCCGCGAGTTCGGCATCGCCGAGCCGGCTGAACAGCGGCACGGCGCGGAGGGAGGCGGGACGGATCACCCGGCCCTCGCCGTCCCCCTTGTCCTCGGCGGCGAGGTCGATCCGGCCGGGGCGTGCCAGCACGACGGCGCGGCGGTTGACCCGGTAGACCCCGCCCGCCACGTCGACGAAGGGCAGGAGCCGGAGCAGCCAGCGCGGCGTGTTGGCCGCGTTCTGGACCGAGGTGACGGTCGCCGTCGCAAGATTGCGTGCCGCCTTGGCGCTCACGCTCAGACCCGGTCCGCTCATCGTTCGTCCTCACTCCATCCAAGGTTGCAGGCGCGCCGCACCGATCCGCGCGGCGACGGTTCGCCCCGCCGCGCGCGGGACAAACGCAGGGTGGTCCGATCAAGACTTGACGACGACCACGGCCCGATATGCCGCGCCGATCCCAAGTCAAATTCTGTATTGTCTCGCGATCAGACGGAGATCGCACACAGGTCATCCGGACGGATCACATCCGCGCTCCGTCAGAGACTGGATAAAGTCTGATTCGGCCAAGGGTCAACGAAACAATCTACCCATTTCCGGCTCATTCTTGGAAACGAGTCCCGTGGCATGCACAACGCATGGGACATCGTCATTACCAGACCGGCAGATCAGAGAATTTTATTTTCCGCGATCGGCGGAAGCGGCGGCGTCCGGGCGACTTTGTTGCCAGGAATAATTTTCCGCGCGGCTCAGATCCCATCCCCGTAGCCGAAGGACTGGTCCATGCTGAGCGCCGGTTCCTCGTCCACGGGCAGGCGCGAGACGACCCGGGCGGGCACGCCCGCCACGGTGGTGTGCGGCGGCACGTCCTGCAGCACCACCGCGGCGGCCGCGACCTTGGCGCCGGCGCCGACCCGGATGTTGCCCAGAACCTTGGCACCGACGCTGAGCAGCACCCCGCGCTCAATCTTGGGATGCCGGTCGCCGCTCTCCTTACCGTTGCCGCCGAGCGTCACCGACTGGAGGATCGAGACGTCGTCGGCGATCACCGCGGTCTCGCCGATCACCACGCCGGTGGCGTGGTCGATGAACACCCCGGAGCCGATCCGGGCCGCCGGATGGATGTCGCAGCCGAACACCTCGGAGATCCGGCTCTGGACGTGCAGCGCCAGGGTCGCGCGGCCCTGGTGCCAGAGCCAGTGGCCGACCCGGTAGGCTTCGAGGGCCGCCAGCCCCTTGTAGAACAGGAAGGGGTCGAGGTAGCGGCGGCAGGTCGGGTCGCGCTCGCGGATGGCCACGAGGTCGCGCACCGCATGGACGCCGGCCTGCGGGTCCGCCTCGAAGGCCGAGAGGCACAGGTCCCGCATCGACAGCCGGGCGAGGTCTCCGTCCCCGAGCCGGTGGGCGAGGCGGTAGGCGAAGGCCTGCGCGAGGGAGCGCTGATCGAGGATCGTCGCCTGGATGATGCCCGCGTAGAGCGGCTCCTCGATCAGGGCCGCCGCCGCCTCGGCGCGCAGGGCCGCCCAGACCTCGGCCTCCGCCGTGCCGCGGCTCGTGATGCGCAGGGGCGGCTGGACCACGGCCATCGTGGCATCCGCGGCGGGGACGGCAGAGTGATGCATCGGTCGCCGCCGATCACGCGGCGGGGCGGAACAGGTCGGGCAGGTAGCGCTCCAGGGTGTCGTGCCCCTGGAACTTCACGTCGACGGTGGCCGGCGCATCGCCCGCGCGATCGATGCCCACCACCCGCCCACGGGCATGCCGCCAGATCCCCAGGATCTCGGCGAGGTCGAGCCGCGCGAACACGACCTCGTCACCCTGCATCATCGTCGCTGAGGCCATGGTGTCGGTCCCCCTTCGATCGGCCGGTCGCGGCGGCCCGATCCGGAGCCGGCGCCGCTGGCGAGAAATCTTTTCCGGATGCCCCGGCCCGGCGGAGAAGGTTTCGACCGCGCCCGGTCGAAAGCGGAGCATCATTTTCGCTAAGTATTTGTTACAAAACGATATTTACGCATCGTTCCGCGTTTGGCAAGCCCTGCACCCGGTCGACGGGCGCGCGGCCAGACGCGGCCGCGACGCCGAATCCTTCCCCCGGAGCCGTGCTTCTGCTCCGGGACGCGCAGTCGGCGAACGACCTGCGCTGCAAGTCCTCGTCAATTTGGCAGCACATTCTCAGGCTCGGCCCCTAGATTGAAGGGGTCGACGCGCAGTCGATGCAGGGCCGGATGGAGATTTGCCGTGACCGCCGACACCCGATTGACCGCCCGGATGACTGCGCCGTGTCTGCCGTGTTGCCGCATCCGACAGAAGGAGAGCGTACGACATCAGACACGAAAGGCGACGACCGATGCTGACCTATGACACGACCCCGAACACCCGTCCTGACCTGAGTACCGAGCCGGCCCTGGCCCTCGGCCGGACCCTGTCCGGGAGCGTCCGCTCCCATCCCACGCACGAACGCGCCGCCCTCGCGAGCGCCCTCGACGACGGCCTGATGCCCGACGAGGTGGCCCGAATCCTCGGCGGCCGGCGGGTGACCGAGGCCTTCCCGATCCGATGGGGCGAGAGCCCTGAGGCCTACGCGTCGCGGACCGTGTCCGAGATGTTCGTCGCCTACCTCCAGTAGGCGCGCCGCGGCCGGCCGCGCCGCCCTCTCCGATCATCGACGACGGAAACCTGCCATGCCGATCTTTCCCCGCGGGTGGAGGCGCCGGACGGGGACGGCTGCCTGCGCCCTCGCCCTGGCGCTCGGGGCCGCCGGCCCGTCCGCCGCCGCACGGCTGCCGAAGGGCCATGGCCGGATCCCGGCGGCGGACGGCCCGGACGTCCCGGCCCGGCTCACGGTCGGGCCTGGCGGCGGGGACCTGCGCCTCGCGGGGGACCTCACCGAGGGCGTGGCCGCGCGGGTCGCCGACCTCCTCGCCGCGCATCCGCAGATCACGCGCATCCACCTCACCAGCGACGGCGGGCTGGTGGAGGAGGGCGCGGCGATCGGGGCGCTCGTGGTGGCGCGGGGACTGGCCACCTACGTCCCCGATGCCTGCGCGTCGGCCTGCACGCTGATCTTCGTCCACGGCCGGACGCGCTATCTCGCGACCGGCGGCCGGCTCGGCTTCCACGCCCCCTACGAGATCGGCGCCCACGGCCGGATGCGCCCGGTTGATTCCGCGCCGGAGCGGGCGGCCTACCGGGCCGCGGGCCTTCCGGCGGCCTTCGTGGCGCAGGCTCTGGCGGTGCCTCCGGCCGGGATCTGGATCCCGGATGCGCGGGATCTGCGCGCGGCCGGCATCGTCACCGAGACCGTCGGTCCGGACCGTTTCCCGGATTCCACCCTGGACGCGGACCCGAGCGAGGCCGGAGCCCGCGCCGTGCTCCTGCAGACCCTGCCGATCCTGCGGCAGGCCGAGGCGGCGGCGCTCGATCCCATCGTCCGGTGGTACCGGGACGGCTACGCCTCCGGCCGGCCGGAGGCGGAGACCGCCGCGGGCCTGAGGCGGATGGCCGACACCTACCTGCGGCGGCGCTTCCGGGCCGCCGACGATGCGAGCGTCCAAGCCCTGGGGCGCATGATGCTGACGATGCTGCACGATGCCGGCGGGCGGGACGCGACCGCCTGCGGCATCCTCGCGGCCGGGGACCTCGTGGCGCTGGATGCGCGGCTGCGGGCCGAACGGCCCGCGTCGCACGGACTCGCACCGCTCCTCGCCGGGGCGCAAGCGGGGCAGCGGGACGGGGCGGACGCCCCCGCCTCGGCCGCCGCCCGGTCGACGGATTGCGCCGCCCGGATCGCCGGCGCCCGGCAGGCCCTCGATCTGCCGCTCCCGGCCTCGGCCGCGGCGCTGCGGACATTGTTTCTCGCGGAACCGCAGCAGATCCTTGCGAACGGGTCACGGCCTTAGCACCCCATCCCCCCCCTCGACACGCCGTGCCGGCTCCTATCTGGGGCTCATGCGGCAGCGGCCCGGCAGGATGCCGGCCGGGCAGGGCAGGGGTCGACGGATGCCGAATTATCGCCTGCGTGGAGCGGTTCGGGGTGAGGACGGCGAGATCGGCGCGCCCCGCGTCGACGAGGTACTCACGGCCACCGATGCGAAGGAGGCGGTGCGCCTCGCCAACAGCCGCTCCCTCTCGATCGAGGACGAGGCGGTGAACGCCCTGTGGCTGGTCGACGGGAACGGCGTCCTGCTCTGGTCCCTGCGCCGGGCCGACCGGGACGCCTGACGCCGGCCGCGACGTCCGTCGGTCAGGCCGGCGCGGGCGCACGGCACCGCGGAGATCCGGAGGCCCAGACGCCGCCCCGGGGCCGCAGGGATGAGGGCGCCCCCAGACCGCGCCGGCCTGGCGGGATCCCTGCGCTCGGATCAGGGCCGGGCGAAGCCTTGCGCCCGAAGAAACTAATCCATATAAGTATTCATGATGTGCGATGAAATGTAGGCTGACCTTCCACGCCGTCGTGGAGAAGCTGCCATGCCAAACCCGCTCGCGCACAAGCTAAATTGCTACGTCCGGCTGACGGAAGACGACCGGATATGCTTGGCGCACGGCATCGGCCTGGGCCGCATGGTCGCCGCGCGCACCGACATCATTCACGAAGGCGACGATCCGCGCGCCGTGAACGTGATCCTCGACGGCTGGGCCTGCCGCTACCGGCAGTTCGCCAACGGGCGCCGCCAGATCGTCTCGCTCCTGCTGCCGGGCGACCCGTGCGATCCGCACGTCTTTCTCCTCGACGAGATGGATCATGCGATCGGTGCGATCACGCCGGTCCTCCTCGGCCTGATCTCCGGCGCCGCGATGCAGGGCCTGGTCGCCGGCAACCGGCGGCTCGACCTGGCCTTCCATCGCGAGTCCCTGGCCACCGCGGCGATCCAGCGCGAATGGACGGTCAGCCTCGGCAGCCGCACCGGGATCGAGCGCCTCGCCCACCTATTCTGTGAGGTGCACGCACGGCTGGCGGCGATCGGGCTCACGGACGCCAACACCTGTGCGATGCCGCTGACGCAGAACGATCTCGGCGACGCGATGGGGCAGACCAGCGTACACATCAATCGGACCCTCCAGGAGCTCCGCGGCATGGGGCTGATCACGCTGCGCAGCCGGCGCCTGACGATCCACGATCCGGCGGCGCTCGCCCGACTCGCGCATTTCGACGCCGCCTACCTGCACCTGACGGCGGAGACCGGCCGCGCCGTCGCGCGGATTGCCTGACCATCCCCCTCGGCCCCCGCCCATTGCACCCCACCCTTCGGGCGATAGAGCCTGGGCGAACGACAGCCGGAGTGGCCCGGCGCGGCGGCGTGCAGCGATCCGGCGGAACGCCTCGCAGCCCTGGAAACCGACGATGCCGCCGGCTCCACGCGCCGGGCCTGCCCGAGACAGCCTGCGCCACGGGACGCGCGACACGAGGGCGGCCTGCCCCCCGATCACGGACGAGCCGTCAGGTCCATCGCGCGCGGACGCACGGGCGAGGCGCGACGGTCCGCGGGTGCGTCTCCGGCCCAGGGGCATCCCGGTCCCGGCACCAGGGCCGTTCCCGATCAAGTCGCAACGGTCTGGAACACGGGCGTCGCCGGTCGAGACAGCCGGCACATGCCCCCTCTCCCATGCGGGAGAGGGGCCCCGCGCCTCGTTCGGCGGGCTCGGCGATCGACCCCGTCCCGACCCGATCGGGAACGGCTCTGGCCTTGCCCGTGCTAGCCTTGCCGGTCCTGGCCAGCAACGTGGCGGAGCACGGGACCCTGGCGATTCCGCAGGGCCCGATCCCCACCAGGCGACGGGTGGCGGCGGGCCTGGAGGCCGAGCCCGGGGACGGCAGCCCGGGCGGGCGGGCTTACGATCCCGACGCCCCGCGCACCTGCCCGGTCATCTGGGGGAGGGCGCCGAGCGTCTCCATGGCCGGGTTAGGGCCGGGCAGAAGCAGGTAGTCGGGCGTAAACCCGGAAAAGTCCTGCAGGCGCCCGAGATTCGGCACGCGCACGCTCTTGCGCGCGCTCTCGATCAGCCCGGCCCTGCGCAGATCCGAGAGGACCCGCGACAGGTGGACGTTCGAGAGGCCCGCCGTGTCGGCGAGGTCCGACTGCGCCAGCGGGAGGCGGTAGCCGGGCTCCATGCCGAGGCCGACGGCGTTCAGGCGGGCGAGGAGCTCGCAGATGATGTGGGCGACCTGCTTGTCGGCGGACCGGCGGCCGACCCCGACCAGCCACTCCTGGAGGACCGCCTCGTCGACCAGGACAGACCACCACAGGGCGCGGTAGATGTTGGGTCGGACGGCGGCGAGTTCCTTGATCGTCCGGTAGGGTATGGAGGCGACGGAGCAGGGCGTCAGCGTCGCCACGGAGTGGATCGCCCGGTCGAGCAGGGAGGCGTGCAGGTCGCAGCCGTCGCCCGGAACGAGATAGGCCAGGATCGAGCGCCCCCCGTCGGGCAGGAGCTTGTAGCGGCAGGCGAATCCGTCCAGGATCACGTAGGCGGCCTCAGGCCGCTCGCCCTCTGAGACCAGGTCGCGACCCGCCTCGACCCGGACTACATCTCGGGTCGCAGCGTCCAGCGCGGCCGCATCGGCATCGTCCAAGTATGCGCGCAGCGCCAGCTTGCGAAGGAAGGGGTTCAACGGATCTCCCGGACGTATCGCCCCGGATGCGGAGCCGCGTCAGCGTAAACGCGCATCAGCGTATCTTTACTCCCCGAGGTCACCAAATCACCGCACGGCCACGCATTCCGTCGGGCCGGCCCGCGAAAACATGCGCCGCCGGCGCGCGTCAACGCCCGAATGAGGGGTTCGGCGGAACCGGGCAACCGCTACGATCCCCTGAATCCAAAGCGCGAACGGCCGCAAACGGTGATGAGCGACGCGAAGGAGGCGATGCCCGTGCCTGCAGCCGCAATCCAGGCTCCTCGGGATACCCCCGACACGGCTCCTCTCCGTGCGCATATCAGGCGGATGCTCCGCAGGATCGCCCGCGCGGCCGGCGCGTCAGGCGAGTTGAAGCGTGCGCAGGACGGTGCCGCTCCCGTCATGGATCTCCATGCGCCAGCCTGACGCGGCGTCCGGCAGTTCGCCGCTGCGCCGGAACTCGGCGATCAGCGTCAGCGCCTCGGCCTGCGCGTGGGCGATCGATTCCGCCACGACCCCGGTCTCGTCCTCGATCGTCTCGTCGTCGCTGCTCAGGCGGAAATAGTAGCGCTCTGCCATGCAACACCCTGCCGCTCGGGGACCTTCCCCGCGGAGGGACGCCGCCCGTCCGGGCGGCGGCGCCCTCTCACCCCGCCGCTCCCGCCGCGGGCTGACGTAAGTGGCACCGAACCGGGCACGATCAACGTGGTGGCGCATTTCCGGCCCGGATGCCGTCCGGTTGGCCGCTCCGCCGCGGGAGACTGCCGGCATGGCGGGCGAAACGCCGCCCTTCTGTGCGCTGGCCCGATCACGGAATAGCCGCCCGGCCGTGCCTGCCTAAATAATTGGCACATGTCTTGCAACGCCCCGGTCCGTCTCGAGGGAGACGACGCAGGGGATCGCCATGAAGGCATTTGGAACTTGGGCCTCGGCCGCCGCGCTGGCCGCGGGACTCGCGATGAGCGCCGCGGGGGCGGGCGCCGCCCGGGCGCAGGAGACCATCAAGGTCGGCATCCTGCACTCGCTGTCGGGCACGATGGCGATCTCGGAGACCACCCTCAAGGACGCGATGCTGATGCTGATCGCCGAGCAGAACGCCAAGGGTGGCGTCCTCGGCAAGAAGCTGGAGCCGGTGGTGGTCGACCCGGCCTCGAACTGGCCGCTCTTCGCCGAGAAGGCCCGGGAACTCATCAGCAAGGACAAGGTTGCGGCCGTATTCGGCTGCTGGACCAGCGTGTCGCGCAAGTCGGTGCTGCCGGTGTTCAAGGAACTCGACAACATCCTGTTCTACCCCGTCCAGTACGAGGGCGAGGAGAGCGAGCGCAACGTGTTCTACACCGGCGCCGCCCCGAACCAGCAGGCGATCCCGGCGGTGGACTACCTGATGTCCGAGGATGGCGGCGGCGCCAAGCGCTGGGTCCTGGAGGGTACCGACTACGTCTATCCGCGCACCACCAACAAGATCCTCGAAGCCTACCTGAAGGCGAAGGGCGTCAAGGACGRGGATATTTTGATCAACTACACGCCGTTCGGCTTCTCGGACTGGCAGACCGAGGTGTCGAAGATCAAGGCGTTCGGCTCGGCCGGGAAGAAGACCGCCGTGGTCTCGACCATCAACGGCGACGCCAACGTGCCGTTCTACAAGGAACTCGGCAACCAGGGCATCAAGGCCACCGACATCCCGGTGGTCGCCTTCTCGGTGGGCGAGGAGGAACTCGCCGGCATCGACGCCAAGCCGCTGGTCGGTCACCTCGCCGCCTGGAACTACTTCGAGTCGATCAAGACACCGGAGAACGAAGCGTTCATCAAGAAGTGGCAGGCGTTCAAGAAGAACCCCAAGGCCGTGACCAACGACCCGATGGAAGCCCACTATATCGGCTTCAACATGTGGGTGAAGGCGGTGGAGAAGGCCGGCACCACCGCCCCCGACAAGGTGATCGACGCCCTGCCGGGTATCGAGCAGAAGAACCTCACCGGCGGCACCGCCACGATGCTGCCGAATCACCACATCACCAAGCCGGTCTTCATCGGCGAGATCGAGGCGAACGGCCAGTTCGACGTGGTGTGGAAGACCGAGGGACTGATCCCCGGCGAGGCGTGGTCGAAGCAGCTCGAGGGTTCGAAGGACCTCGAGGCCGACTGGGTCAAGCTCAAGTGCGGCAACTACAACACCAAGACCAAGACCTGCGGCGGCGCCTGAGTGCTGATCGCGCCGCAGCAATGCGTTGCCGGACCTACAGTCCGGTTCGGCAACGCCGAATCGAGGTTGGGCGCAGGTCCCCTCTCCCGTGCGGGAGAGGGACAGGGTGAGGGACCAAGTCCTTCCGGATAGGGCGCATCCCTCACCTCAACCCTCTCCCGCACGGGAGAGGGGGACCGCCGCKCCTCGGGAACCAATCCATGCAGACCACGGCCGGACGTCACGGGTCCCAGGTGCGTCTACGTCGCCGCCGTCCCGCTTCCCAGGCCCACCGAAAGTCTCGATGCTCCGTCTCCTCACCCTCCTCCTCCTGCTGCTGGCAGCCCCCGCGCAGGCCCAGGCGCCCGATCCCTATGGCCAGCTCGCCGGCGACGGCTATGCCGAGATCGAGGCCGGCGTCTCCGGCCTTGCGGCGAGCGGCGACCCGCGCGCCGACGCGATCCTCGCGGCCCTGTCGGACGGCCGGCTGCTCGTGCGCCCCGGCGACAAGGCCCTGCTCATCCGGCAGGGCGGCACGGTGGTCGACGCCCGGACCGGCGCCCCGGCCGCCGACAGCCCCGACCTCAAGGCCGTACGCGCCAACAACCGGGTCCGCCGGGCGATCGAGGCTGCCCGCGGTCAGCTCGACCTCGCGAGCCCCGATCCGGCCAGGCGCCGCGCCGCCGCCGACGCGGTGTTCAAGGCCCGGGACGCAGCGGCGCTGCCGGCCCTCGACGCGGCGCTGGCCCGCGAGCCCAATCCGGGCGTCCGCCAGGCCCTGACAGAGGCCCGGGCCGCCGTGCTGCTC
>NZ_JBFUGA010000144.1:0-11463 GCF_056403155.1 Methylobacterium sp. P3_A11 | reverse complement strand
CCTGGATCCCGGTCGCCGACGCGCGCCGCGCCCTGGCGCTGGCCGCCGCCCGCCTCGCGGGCGCGCAGCCCGGGACCGTGGTGGCCGTCACCGGCACTGCCGGCAAGAGTTCGGTGGCCGACTTCGTGCGCCAGATCCTGGCGCGCCTCGGGCGGGACGCCGCGAGCCTCGGCACCGTCGGGATCGTCACGAACCGCGGCGCGCAATACGGCTCGCTGACCACCCCCGACCCGGTATCGCTGCACCGGACGCTGGCGCGTCTCGCCGCCGAGGGCGTCACCGACCTCGCCATGGAGGCCTCGTCCCACGGGATCGAGCAGCGGCGCCTCGACGGCGTGCGCCTCGACGCGGCGGGCTTCACCAATCTCGGCCGGGACCATCTCGACTACCACGCGAGCATCGAGGAGTACCTTGCGGCCAAGCTGCGCCTGTTCACCGACCTGCTGCCGCCGGGCTGTCCGGCGATCGTCAATGCCGACGGCGCCTATGCCGAGCGGGTGATCGCCGTGGCCGAAGGCGCAGGACGCCCGGTCCGCACGGTCGGGCGGGGCGGCCGGGAGCTGCGCGTCGAATCCGTCCGGACGGAGGGCTTCGCGCAGGCGGTGCACCTCCTGTTCGAGGGCCGCGCCCGGGATCTGCGCCTGCCCCTCGTCGGGGAGTTCCAGGTCGAGAACGCCCTGGTGGCGGCCGGCCTCGCCCTGGCCACGCCGGCAGGCGCCGCCGATCCCGACGGCGTGTTCGCGGCCCTCGACCATCTCACCGGCGTCCCCGGCCGCATGGAGCGGATCGGCGAGGCTCGGGGCGGGCTCTGCCTCGTCGACTACGCCCACAAGCCCGAGGCCCTGGAGAGCGTGCTCGCGGCGCTGCGTCCGTTCGCATCGGGCCGGCTGATCGTGGTGTTCGGCTGCGGGGGCGACCGCGACCGCGGCAAGCGGCCGCTGATGGGGGCCATCGCGCAGCGGCTCGCCGATCTCGTCATCGTCACCGACGACAACCCGCGCACCGAGGATCCCGCCGCCATCCGCCGGGCGATCCTCGACGCGGCGCCGGGCGCGGAGGAGATCGGCGACCGCTCCGAAGCGATTCAGAGCGCTGTCGGCCGGCTGGGACCGGGCGACGTGCTGGTCGTGGCCGGCAAGGGCCATGAAACCGGCCAGATCGTGGGGGATCGGACGCTGCCGTTCTCGGACCACGCAGTCCTGCGTGCCGCGATCGCCGCGGCGGCCTGAGGGCGACGGGGGACCGACCATGACCGCACTCTGGACGCGGGAGGAGCTGGAATCCGCGACGGGCGGCCGCCTGACCGGCGCGGAGCGCGCCATCGGCGGTGCCTCGATCGACACGCGCACGCTCCAGCCCGGCGACCTGTTCTTCGCGATCCGCGGCGACACCCGCGACGGCCACGACTTCGTCCCCGACGCCCTGAAGCGCGGGGCCGGGGCCGCCGTGGTGGGCGCAACCCGCGCCGCGGAGCTCGCGTCGCACGGCCCCGTCCTGGCGGTGCCCGAGGCGAGCGCCGACCCGGTGCTCACCGCGATGGTGCGCCTCGGTGCCGCCGCCCGCACCCGGACGCGCGCGCAGGTCGCGGCAGTCACCGGTTCGGTCGGCAAGACCGGGACCAAGGAGGCCTTGCGCCACGTCCTGGCCGAGCAGGGCGAAACCCACGCCTCGGCGGCCTCCTACAACAATCACTGGGGCGTGCCGCTGACCCTGGCGCGGATGCCGCGCACCACGCGCTACGGCGTGTTCGAGATCGGCATGAACCACGGTGCCGAGATCGTGCCGCTGACCGCCCAGGTCCGGCCCGACATCGCGCTGATCACCACGATCGCGCCCGCCCATATCGAGCATTTCGCCTCGCTCGCCGCCATCGCGGACGCCAAGGGCGAGATCTTCTCCGGGCTCCAGCCCGGCGGCATCGCGATCCTCAATCGCGACGTCCAGCATTTCGACCGGCTCGCGGCCCACGCGCAGGCCTCCCCGGCGGGACGGGTGGTGACCTTCGGCGAGCATCCGGATTCCGACGTGCGCGCCCTGAAGATCGTGCTCCGCCCCGACCTGTCGGTGATCGACGCGGTGGTGATGGGCCAGCCCGTCACCTACAAGCTCGGCACGGCCGGCCGGCACGCGGCGCTGAACTCGCTCGGCGTCATGGCGGTGGTCCACAGCCTCGGCGCCGACCTCGCCCGCGCCGCCCTGTCGCTGGGCGGACTGACGCCGCCGGCGGGGCGGGGCGAGCGCACCGCCCTCGAGATCGGCGGCGGACCCGCCTACCTCGTGGACGAGAGCTACAACGCCAATCCCGTCGCGGTCCGGGCGGCGCTGGCGACCCTCGCGGGGATCGAGACCGGCCCCCGCGGCCGCCGCATCGCGGTGCTGGGCGACATGCTGGAACTCGGCGCCGCCGCGGCCGACCTGCATCGCGGCCTCGCGGAGGCGATCGAGGCGGCCCGGATCGACCTCGTCTTCACGGCTGGTCCGCTGATGCGCCACCTGTTCGAGGCCCTGCCGGTGAGCCGCCGCGGTGCGGTGGCCGACACCGCCGCGGACCTGCTCGAATCGCTCGTCCGGAACCTTCGGTCCGGCGATGTCGTGATGGTGAAGGGTTCGAACGGCAGCCGCATGGGCCGGATTGTCGAGGCGCTGAAAGCCCGCTACGCGGTCGATCCGACCCGGCGGACCGAGGCCGTCCCATGACCGGCACGCCCGCGCCTTCGGCGCGACCGGCGCCGACCCCCGAAACCTGAGCCTGAACAAGGGGGCCGAGCGCCCGGATGCTGTACCTTCTCTCGGACC
Organism: Methylobacterium sp. P3_A11; assembly: GCF_056403155.1. Taxonomy (NCBI): domain Bacteria; kingdom Pseudomonadati; phylum Pseudomonadota; class Alphaproteobacteria; order Hyphomicrobiales; family Methylobacteriaceae; genus Methylobacterium; species Methylobacterium sp. P3_A11. The sequence continues at coordinate 8,667 of NZ_JBFUGA010000144.1, read as the reverse complement.
TGAGCAGCGCCTTCACGCCGCTCAACGTCTTCCGCTACATCACCTTCCGCACCGGCGGCGCGCTGTTCACGGCGGGCCTGTTCGTGTTCTGGTTCGGACCCTGGATCATCTCCCTGCTGCGGCTCCGCCAGGGCAAGGGCCAGCCGATCCGCGAGGACGGGCCGCAGACCCATCTTCTGACCAAGCGCGGCACGCCGACCATGGGCGGCCTGATGATCCTGGCCGGCGCTGTCGTGGCGATCCTGCTTTGGGCCAATCCACGCAACCACTACGTGTGGGTGACGCTCACGGTGACGCTCGGCTTCGGCGCGATCGGCTTCTACGACGATTACCTCAAGGTCACGAAGCAGTCGCATAAGGGCTTCTCCGGCAAGTTCCGCCTCGCCCTGGAGGCGTTGATCGCCTTGGCGGCCTGCGTGACCATCGCGGTCTACTCGCCGGCTACGCTCCAGAACCAGCTCGCCTTCCCGGTGTTCAAGGACGCGCTCCTGAACCTCGGCTGGTTCTACCCCCTGTTCGGCGCCTTCGTGATCGTCGGGGCCGGCAACTCCGTCAACATGACCGACGGACTGGACGGACTGGCGATCGTTCCGGTGATGATCGCCTGCGGCACCTTCGGGTTCATCGCCTATCTCGTCGGCAACTCGTTCACCGCCAGCTATCTGCAGGTGAACTACGTCCGCGATACCGGCGAACTCGCCGTGGTCTGCGGCGCGGTGATCGGCGCAGGCCTCGGCTTCCTCTGGTTCAACGCGCCGCCGGCCCAGATCTTTATGGGCGATACCGGCTCCCTGGCTCTCGGCGGCCTGCTGGGCTCGATTGCGGTGGCGACGAAGCACGAAATCGTCCTGGCGATCGTCGGCGGCCTGTTCGTGCTCGAGATGATGTCGGTGATCATCCAGGTCGCCTCGTTCAAGCTCACGGGCAAGCGCGTCTTCCGCATGGCGCCGATCCACCACCATTTCGAGCAGAAGGGCTGGAAGGAGCCGCAGGTCGTGATCCGGTTCTGGATCATCGCGGTGATCCTGGCGATGGCCGGTCTGGCGACGCTGAAGCTGCGCTGAAAATATGTGCTAGAGGGGCGATCCGAGTGGGCGATCCCACGCTCGCCCTCATCCTGAGGTGCAGCCGCGAAGCGGGTGCCTCGAAGGAGGCTTCCAGCCGGCCCCGCGATTTCTGGAACCCTCCGTCGATGTMCGCCGATGCGGACACCTGGGGGTGAGGGCGCGGGTAGGATCGGCCGGGTCCTGCCGCATCCAGAGTTCCGCATGACACCGATCACGACCTTCGCCGACCGCACCGTCGCCCTGTTCGGACTCGGCGGCTCCGGACTCGCCACGGCGCTGGCGTTGAAGGCGGGCGGCGCGGGCGTGTGGGCCTGGGACGACAACGCCGATAGCCTCGCCCGGGCACGGGAGGCCGGGATCGAGACCCAGGACCTGCGCGAGGCCGACTGGTCGGGCTTCGCCGCGCTGGTGCTCAGCCCGGGCGTACCGCTCACGCATCCCGAGCCGCATTGGAGCGTCCGACTCGCCCGGGACGCGGGCGTGGCGATCATCGGCGACATCGAGCTGTTCTGCCGGGAGCGGCGGGCGCACGCCCCGGGGGCGCCGTTCGTGGCGATCACCGGGACCAACGGCAAGTCGACCACGACGGCCCTCATCGCCCACGTCCTCAGCCAGGCGGGACGCGACGTGCAGATGGGCGGCAATATCGGCACCGCGATCCTGTCTCTGGAGCCGCCCGCGGCCGACCGCGTCCACGTGATCGAGATGTCGTCGTTCCAGATCGACCTGACGCCGAGCCTCGATCCGAGCGTCGGCGTGCTGATGAACGTCACCCCCGACCATCTCGACCGCCACGGCACCATGGAGCAGTACGCGGCGATCAAGGAGCGACTGATCCGCGGGGCGGCCCTCGCCGTGGTCGGCGTCGACGACGGCCCGAGCCGGGCGATCGCCGAGCGGCGCGGGACCGACCTCGTGCGCGTCCACGTGCCCCACGGCGAGGTGCTGTGCACCGACGCGCTCACCGTGCGCGACGGCATCGTCCGGGATGCCGACGGCACGGCGCTGGCGGACGTCAACGGCATCGGCTCGCTCCGCGGGGCGCATAACTGGCAGAACGCCGCGGTGGCGGTGGCGGTGGCCCGCGCCCTCGGCCTGTCGCAGGAGCAGATCCAGGCCGGTCTGACGGCCTTCCCCGGTCTGCCGCACCGGATGGAGGAGGTCGGGCGGCGGGGTCCCGTGCTGTTCGTCAACGATTCGAAGGCGACCAATGCGGATTCGACCGAGAAGGCGCTCACCGCCTTCCGGGACATCCACTGGATCCTCGGCGGCAAGGCCAAGGAGGGCGGGATCTTCCCGCTGGTGCCGTATTTCGAGCGGGTCGCCCACGCCTACCTGATCGGCGCGGCCTCCGACGCCTTCGCGGCGACCCTGGAGGGTGCCGTGCCCTATACCCGCTGCGAGACCCTGGAGGTCGCGGTCCCGAAGGCCGCCGAGAACGCGGCCGCCTCGGGCGCACCGGAACCGGTGGTGCTTCTGTCCCCCGCCTGCGCCTCGTACGATCAGTTCCGGAACTTCGAGATCCGCGGCAACCGCTTCCGGGAGCTGGTGCAGGCGCTCCCCTGAATCGCTTCCCGCCTCAGCGCGCCAGCACCTTCGCGGCATCGCGGGTGGTATCGACCGCCTGCGAGACCTCGGCCACCGACTGAACGATCGCCCCGATATTGCCGGTGATCGCCGTGACGGCACCCGCCGCGCTCTGCATGCTCTCGGCGAGGTCGCGGGTCACCGCGCTCTGTTCCTCGATGGCCGCGGCCGTGGCCACGACGGTCTCGCGCATGACCGAGACGGAAGCGCCGATCGAGCCGAGCGCCCCCACGACCTCCTGCGAGACGCGCTGGATGCTGGCGATCTCGCCGTTGATCTGACCGGTGGCGCGGGCGGCCTGATCGGCCAGGGCCTTGACCTCGGAGGCGACGACCGCGAAGCCGCGGCCCGCCTCGCCGGCGCGGGCGGCCTCGATCGTGGCGTTGAGGGCCAGGAGGTTGATCTGGCCGGCGATGTTCTGGATCAGCCCGACGATGCCGGTCATGGCCGTGGCGGTGTCGGCCAGTCGTTTGGTGTGGCCGTCCGCCTCCTGGACACAGGCGTAGGCGGTGTCGGTGGCGCTTTGCGAACGCACGATGCTCTGGGACATCTCGGCCACGGAGGCGGCCAGTTCCTCCGCCGCAGCAGCGACGGTCTGGACATTGCCGGAGGTCGAGTCGGCCGCCGAGGAGGCCAGGGAGGCCGCCTTGGTCGAGTGCCCAACCGCGTGTTCGATCTCGCCGAAGTTCTTGTCGATGAGCGTCCGCAGGTCGGCCAAGAGGCGGACCTGGTCGCTGATGTCGGTGGCGAACTTCACAACCTTGTAGGGCCGCCCAGCCGCGTCGAGGATCGGATTGTAGGAAGCCTGGATCCAGACCTCGCGGCCGCCCTTGCCCAGGCGCCGGAACTGGGCCGCCTGATAGGTGCCGTTCCGCAGCGCCGCCCAGAACGCCCGGTAGGCCTCGCTCTCGCGATAGGCGGGCTCGACGAACAGGCTGTGGTGCTTTCCGACCACCTCGTCGCGGGCGTAGCCCACCGCGGCCAGGAAATTGTCGTTCACCTCGATCACGGTCCCGTCGAGGTCGAAGGCGATCACCGCCTGCGCCTTATGGATCGCCGCGATCTGGCCGGCACGGTCGGCCTCCTCGGTCCGCTGCCGGGTGATGTCGGTTGCGAACTTCACCACCTTGTAGGGCCGACCGCGTGCATCCAGCATCGGGTTGTAGGAGGCCTGGATCCAGATCGGACGTCCGCCGCGGCCCATCCGCTGGAACTGACCGGTTTCGAAAGCGCCGGATCTCAGGCGCTCCCAGAAGGTCCGGTATTCCTGCGAGTCGCGCTGGACCGGATCCATGAACAGGCTGTGGTGCTGGCCGACGATTTCGGGAAGCGTGTACCCGACCACGTCGAGGAAATTGCGGTTCGCCGAGAGGATCTTGCCGGTGAGGTCGAACTCGATCACGCCCTGGACCCGGTCGAGGGCCGCAAGCTTGGCATGCGCTTCGCGGACGTTCAGGGCAGAAAACATGGCGCGTCGGCTTCCGCTGGGCGGATCGGGGGCGGCGACGCCGCTTGCCGGGCGCCCCGCCCCGCTCCGCCGGGGTACATCCGAGAGTTGCACTGAGAAGATTAATATGGAGTATCTTTATACCAGTATTGCATCGACCAATACTGAGCTGCCGCTGCGGACCCGTGCCTGATCGGAGCGCCGGGGTGCGGGACGCATAAGGCTCCGTTTACCATTCCTGCACAGGATCCGGCCCGACCCGCGCGGATCGGCATTCGCGCGGCCTGGAGTCGTTGCCCGGCATGATGTCACGCGCGGAACGCACCCCCCTGACCGACTGGTGGTGGACCGTCGACCGCGGGCTGCTCGCGGCGCTGTTCGCGCTGATGGTGGCCGGCCTCGTCTTCCTCATGGGCGGCGGTCCGCCGGTGGCCGAGCGGATCGGCCTGCCGACCTTCTACTTCCTCAACCGGCAGGCGATGTACCTCGCGCCGACCATCCTGCTGATCTGCGCGGTCTCGTTCCTGTCGCTGCGCGGCATCCGCCGGCTCGCCCTGGTCACCTGGATCTGCGGCGTGGCGCTCTGCCTTCTCGCCGGCAAGTTCGGACCGGAGATCAAGGGCGCGCACCGCTGGATCCAGTTCGGCTCCTTCGGCCTGCAGCCGTCGGAATTCGTGAAGCCGGCCTTCGTGGTGGTGGCCGCCTGGGCGTTCTCGGAGGGCGCCCAACGCCGCGACATGCCCGGCGGCATCCTGGCGCTGCTGCTCCTGCCGATCACCATCGTGCCATTGCTGCTCCAGCCCGATTTCGGCCAGACCATGCTGATAACCATGGTGTGGTGCGCGCTGTTCTTCGTGGCCGGCCTCCACCTGATCTGGGTGGCCGTTCTCGGCGTGCTCGGCCTCGGAGGTGTGTTCGCTGCCTACCTGTTCTTCCACCACGTGCGTGAGCGCTTCAACAAGTTCCTCGACCGGGATTCGGGCGGCGGCTTCCAGGATTTCTGGTCCCGGGAATCCTTCCGCTCGGGCGGCTGGTTCGGCACCGGCCCGGGGGAGGGGGTGGCCAAGCGCCACCTGCCGGATGCGCATACCGACTTCATCTTCTCGGTCACCGGCGAGGAGTTCGGCGTGATCGTCTGCCTGTGCCTTGTGGCCCTGTTCGCGTTCATCGTGCTGCGCGGCCTCAAGCTCGCCCGGCGCACCGACGACACCTTCTCGCGGCTGGCTATCACCGGCCTGACCACGCTGTTCGGCCTCCAGGCCGCCATCAACATGGCGGTGAACACGCAGTTGATGCCCGCCAAAGGCATGACGCTGCCGTTCGTCTCCTACGGCGGCTCGTCGCTGATTTCCCTGGCGCTCGGCACCGGCTTCCTCGTCGCCCTGACCCGCAAGCGCCCCCGGACCGTCATGCTCAGCCAGAAGCCCCCCGGTACCGCGCCGGCCACCGTCGCCGGGGTGATGCGGTGACCGTCTTCACCCCCACGATCTTGCTCTGCGCAGGCGGCACCGGCGGGCACCTGTTCCCGGCCGAGAGCCTCGCACACGCCCTCCGCGCCCGCGGAATCCGTGTGGCGCTCGCCACCGACGCCCGGGTCGACGCGATCGCCTCCGAATTTCCGGCCTCCGAGGTGGTGACCATCGCGTCGGCGACCCCGTCCGGCCGCTCGCCGCTCCAGCGCGCGAGCGCCGTGCTGACGCTCGGACGCGGCTTCGGCGTCGCCGCGAAGGAAATCCGCCGGATCAACCCGGCCGCCATCGTGGGATTCGGCGGCTACCCGACCGTGCCGCCGGTGCTCGCCGGCCAGCTCCTGCGCGTGCCGACGGTGCTGCACGAGCAGAACGCCGTGATGGGCCGGGCCAACGCCTTCCTGGCGCGGGGCGCACGCACCATCGCCACCGGCTTCAAGGTCGTGCGCGGCGTACCCGACAAGGCCAAGGCCCCGCGCATCCACACCGGCAACCCGCTCCGCCCGGCGGTCATCGAGGCGGCGAAGGTCCCGTATCCGGCCTTCGGTCCGGACGCCGTCCTGCGGCTCCTGGTGTTCGGCGGCAGCCAGGGCGCCCGGGTCATGGGCGAGGTCGTGCCCGAGGCGATCGCCCGGCTGCCCGCCGCGCTGCGCGCCCGGCTCCACCTCGTCCAGCAGGTTCGGCCCGAGGATCTGACGGCGGTGCAAAACCGCTACCTCGCCATGGGGCTCGCCGGCATCGAGGCCGCGCCGTTCTTCAAGGACCTGCCGGCCCGCATGGCCGCGAGCCACCTCGTGGTCTCGCGCTCGGGCGCCTCGACGGTCTCGGAGCTGGCGGCGATCGGCCGCCCGGCGATCCTCGTGCCGCTGCCCGGCTCCCTCGATCAGGACCAGGCCGCCAATGCCGCGACCCTCGACGCCATCGGCGCCGCCCGAGCCGTGAAGCAATCCGATTTCACGCCGGAACGCCTCGCCGCGGAACTCACCGCCTGCTTCGCGACGCCGGCAAAATTGACCGCGGCGGCCGATGCGGCCAGAAGCGCCGGCATCCACGACGCCGCCGAGCGGCTGGCCGAGGTCGTCGTCGAGACGGCCGCCCGCACCTGATCCTTAGGGCTCTCGCACCGGCGATCCCGCCACCAGACGGTTCGACCCATGAAGCTGCCCGACAAGCTCGGCCCCATCCACTTCATCGGCATCGGCGGCATCGGCATGTCCGGCATCGCCGAGGTGATGCACAACCTCGGCTACACGGTGCAGGGCTCGGACGCGTCCGACAACGCCAATGTCCGCCGTCTCGCCGAGAAGGGCATGCGCACCTTCGTGGGCCACAACGCCGACAACGTGGCGGAAGCCGCTCTGGTCGTGGTCTCGACGGCGATCCAGCGCGACAATCCCGAGTTGCAGTCCGCCCGCGAGCGCCGGTTGCCGGTGGTGCGGCGGGCCGAGATGCTGGCCGAGCTGATGCGCTTCAAGTCCTGCGTGGCCATCGCGGGCACGCACGGCAAGACCACGACGACCTCGCTGGTCGCGACCCTGCTCGACGCCGGCAACCTCGACCCCACTGTGATCAACGGCGGCATCATCAACGCCTACGGCACCAACGCCCGGATGGGCGCGGGCGAGTGGATGGTGGTGGAGGCCGACGAGTCGGACGGCACCTTCCTGAAGCTGCCGGCCGACGTGGCGATCGTCACCAACATCGACCCGGAGCATCTCGACCATTTCGGCTCGTTCGACGCCATCAAGGACGCGTTCCGGCGCTTCATCGACAACATCCCGTTCTACGGCTTCGCGGTGATGTGCATAGACCACCCGGTGGTGCAGGATCTCGTCGGCCACATCGAGGACCGGCGGATCATCACCTACGGCGAGAACCCGCAGGCCGACGTGCGCCTGATCGACGTAGACCTGCGCGGCGGCCAGAGCCGCTTCCGGGTGATGATCCGGGATCGCCGGCCGGGCTACCGGATGGAGATGGAGGATCTCGTGCTGCCGATGCCCGGCAAGCACAACGCGCTGAACGCCACCGCGGCGCTCGCCGTCGCGCACGAACTCGGCGTGAAGCCCGAGGCGATCCGCAATGCGCTCGCCAGCTTCGGCGGCGTGAAGCGGCGGTTCACGCGCACCGGCGAGTGGAACGGCGCCACGATCTACGACGATTACGGACACCATCCGGTGGAGATCAAGGCGGTGCTCAAGGCGGCCCGCGCCTCCACCGAGCACGGCGTGATCGCCATCGTGCAGCCGCACCGCTACACGCGGCTGCAATCGCTGTTCGACGATTTCTGCACCTGCTTCAACGATGCCGACACGGTCATCGTCGCGCCGGTCTACGCCGCGGGCGAGCAGCCGATCGAGGGCTTCGACCGCGACAGTCTCGTCGCCGGCCTGCGCTCCCGCGGCCACCGCGACGCCCGGGCGCTGGAAAGGCCTGAGGAACTCGCCGGGATCATCGCGGACCTCGCAAAGCCGGGCGACTACGTGGTGCTCCTCGGTGCCGGCACGATCACCCAGTGGGCCTATGCGCTGCCGGACGAACTCGCCGCGCGGGGGCGGTGAGGGGATGCGCGAAGCCGAGCCGGAACGAGCCCGTTTCCGGCGGCGCTTGCGCGAGACGCAAACCGAGGCGGAGCGCCGCCTCTGGTATCGCTTGCGCGACCGGCGTCTGGCCGGTTTCAAGTTCGTCCGCCAGGAGTCGATCGGCCGATACGTCGCGGATTTCTGCTGCCGAGATCTTCGACTGATCATAGAACTCGACGGCGGCCAGCATGCCGACAGTGAGCATGATCGCGTTCGTGACGCGTGGCTGGCCACGCAGGGTTATCGCGTCCTGCGGTTCTGGAACGCTGAGATCGTGAACAACATCGTCGGTGTCTTGGACACCATCCTGGCCGCGCTTCCCCCCTCTCCCCGCGCGCGGGGAGAGGGCCGCGACGACCCTGTCGTCGGCGCGGCGAGCCCGAAGGGCGAAGGTGAGGGGGCGGCTCCGGTCGAGTCATATCCGGAGCCGCCCCCTCACCCTCGGCTGCCGCCTCGATGCGACGACATCCCAAGTCGGGCTTGCCCGACTTGGGCAACGAAGATCGGATCTCGGG
>NZ_JBFUGA010000143.1:0-11642 GCF_056403155.1 Methylobacterium sp. P3_A11 | reverse complement strand
GCCCGGGGCGCCGAGGCCGCGCGCGCCGGCCTGTCGCTCCGGCGCCACCGCAACCTCGTGCTCGGCGTGCCGGCGATCTTCATCTACCTGATCGCCGAGATCGGGGTGTCGAACCTGTTCATCAACTTCGTCTCGGAGCCCGAGATCGGCGACCTGACCCACGCCCAGGTGTCGCGCTACCTGTTCCTGCTCTGGGGCGGCATGATGGTCGGGCGCTTCGGCGGCAGCTACCTGATGCAGCGGCGCTCGGCCGAGACCGTGCTGGCCGGCGCGGCGGTCGGCGCCTGCGCGGTGATGCTGGTGGCAACCTTCGCCACCGGCCACCTCGCCCTGTGGGCGCTGATCTCGGTCGGCCTGTTCCACGCGATCATGTTCCCGACGATCTTCACCCTGGGGATCCGCGGCCTCGGCCCGCTCACCGAGGAGGGGGCCGGGCTGCTGATCATGGCGATCGCGGGCGGCTCGCTGGTGGTGGTGCAGGGCTGGGCGGCGGACCGGTTCGGCCTGCAGCGCTCCTTCCTGATCACCGCCGCCTGCGAACTCTACGTCCTGTTCTACGCCCTCTGGGGCTGCCGGACCGCCGCTGCCGCGCCGCGGCCGGCGGGCGCCTGAGCGGCGGCCGGACGGGGGAGCGCGCCGCCATGGACCCGCGGATCCGCATCCTCGACCGGCCCCGGCGCGACCGCCTCGGCGAGGGGCCGGTCTGGGTTCCGGAGCGGGGCGTGCTGTTCTGGGTCGACATCGAGGCCCCGGCCCTGAACTGGCTCGACCTCGCCGACGGCGCGGTGGGCACGCGCCCGTTCCCGGAACCGCTGGGCTGGATCCTCCCCCGCGCCGGCCGGCGCGACTTCGTCGTCGGGCTGAAGAGCGGCTTCGCGACCTACGACCTGGAGGCCGACCGCCTCGTGCCGATCGGCGATCCCGAGCCGGACCATCCGGACAACCGCCTGAACGACGCCAAGGTCGACGGCGCCGGCCGGATCTGGGCCGGCTCCATGCACCAGGCCGAGACGGCGGTCTCCGGTTCCCTGCACCGGCTCGATCCGGACCTGACCTGGCGGCGGATGGACACCCGCTACGGGGTCGCCAACGGGCCGACCTTCAGCCGCGACGGCCGGATCCTCTATCACAGCGACAGCGCCGCCCGGACGGTCTACGCCTTCGACCTCGCTGCGGACGGCGGGCTGACCGGCAAGCGGCCCTTCCTGCGCTTTCCGGACGATTGGGGCTGGCCCGACGGGATGACCACGGATGCCGAGGGCTGCCTCTGGATCGCCCATTGGGGCGGCGGGCGTCTCAGCCGGGTGGATCCGGAGGGACGCCTGATGCGGGCGATCCCGCTGCCCGCGCCCAACATCACGAGCTGCACCTTCGCGGGCGCCGGTCTCGACCGCCTGTTCGTCACCTCGGCCGCGCGGGGGGCCGAGCATGTGCCCGAGGCCGGCGCCCTCTTCGAACTCGATGTCGGCGTGGCCGGCCTGCCGCCCCGCCCCTTCGGAGGCTGATGGGCGCCCCTGTCCGGCGACGGTCTCCGCGCACCGCGGATCCCGTCGCGGGGATGCCGAGCCGTGCGTCCGGGGGGGCGGACGCGTCTTGCCCCGCGGCGGTCGGCGTCGGCCAAGACCCCGCCACGGTCGCGGGATCGTGTGGCGCTCTCACCCGGATGGGGGATGCGCGGCCGCCGGGCGGCCACTACGGTCGGTCTTCTCCGAGACGAGACCACCTCCAGCCCGCCCGGCCCGTGCCGCGGCGGGCTTCTTGTCGACCGCGGCGGAGCAGTCCTCGCGCATCGGGTCGGAGGCCGCGATCGGAACGATGCCCTAGCGCCGGATCGGCAGCCGGCAGACGGGGCGTCCGGAGGTGTCGCGCACGACCAGGCTCCAGAAGCGGCTGGGATCGGCGGCGCAGATCTCATCGGCCATCTCGGAGATGACGCTGCGCGCCTCGGCCAGGGCCTCCTCCAGGCTGCCGACCTCCACACCGTCCTCGTCGCGGATCGTCTCCTCGGCGTTCTCGACGTCGAAGTAGAAACGCTCTGGCACCGACCTCCCCCCTGCTGCCGCCCTGAGGCGGTCGTTCGGAATCTCTACGTAGTGCGGAACATGATGGGGTTAAGTCTTGGGCCGAATAAACCTTAATACATTTAAAACACCAATTAGTTTTGGGTTATCAAATGTCGATGAGATTTCGCGTCGTCGATGAACTATAGAAACGTCGAGCGTCGCCCCTGGCCCTTGTCCGGTGGCTCGGTGAGGCGGCGCTCCTGAGCGGGAGCCCGTGACATGTCGACCTCCGCCAATCCACCGACCGCGAGCGCCGAGACGGCCTCGCTCCGCAAAGCGAAACTGCGCGCGCATATCAAAAGCGTTCTGTCGACGATCCCGCGCCATCATACGAGCCTTGGCGGCGTGTCGATGCGGGCCTCGCGCTACGTCCTTAGAGGATGGTCCTGGGTCGCCCCTGCGGCATCGAACCCGCTTTTTACGTAGCAACGCCAGTCCAATGGGCGTGTTTCTTGAGGCGCCGCGGTCCGGCGCTTCCAACGGCGTCCCATGGCAGAGAACAAACCCCTCCGATCCCATATCCGCGGCGTGCTGCTCAGGTTGATCCAGACGCTGGGCCAGAGGGCCGGCTGACGGGGACAGCCCCGACCCGGCGGATCGGTGTCTTCCCGGTGCGGGACATCCCAGATTTCGTGCTCGTAAGACCGGTATTGTGCCGCTCGGAGCCACTTTCATCGTCGCGTCCGCAGCTTTATCTCCGATCGATACAGCTCTAGACGGGTTGTTCGAACGGGGCAGTGCCGCGCGGCTCCGGGCGGTCCGGGGCTCGAGGTGACGATGGGCCAGACGACGATCAAGGACGTCGCGCGACGGGCCGGCGTGAGCTTTCAGACGGTCTCGCTGGTTCTGAACCATCCCGAGAAGGTCGCCCGGACCACCCGCGAGACCATCGAAACGGCCATGCGCGACCTGGACTTCGTGCCGAGCCTCGCGGCCCGGTCCCTGCGCAAGAAGCCCAGCCGCAGCATCGCGTGCGTGTTCTCCATCGGAACACAGCCCGCCGACGCGGCGTCCGGCCTGATGGAGGAGACCCAGCAGGGCATCGTCCTGCAGACCTTCGCGCATGTCACCGACCAGCACGGCTACACGCTGGTCCACCGGTGCCGCCGCGGCGACGATCCGGATGGCCTGAGCCGGATCGCCGGTCTGGTCAGCGAGGCCCGGGTCGACGGGATGGTGGTGTTCGTCGACCGCCGGGACGACCCGCTGATCGCGCTGCTGCAGGCCAAGCGGTTCCCCTTCGTCGTGTTCGGCCTGGACGTGCCCGGCACGCATTTCGCCATGCGGGCCGAGCGCGAAGCGGTCCGCGACGCCGTCCGGCATCTGGTCCGGGCCGGGAGCCGGTCGATCTGCCTGTTCACGGGGGAACGCGACGGCCAGCGGCCGCGCGCCGTGACCGAACGGTTCCGCGGCTATCAGGACGCGCTCGCGGAGGCGGGGCTGCCGCTGCGCGAGGACCTCGTGGTTCCCTGCGACCGGACCTCCGAGGGCGGCCATCGCGCGACCCTCGCCCTGCTGGAGCGGTCGGAGACGCGGGCGGGCGGCCGGCCGGACGCCATCGTGGCGGCGAACGATCGGGTGGCGTTCGGCGTGCTGAAGGCGCTGCACGGGCGCGGCGTGCGCGTCCCCGAGGACATCCGCGTCGTCGGCTTCGACAACTTTACCCAGGGCGCCTACACGGTCCCGAGCCTGACCTCGGTGGACGGCCCGACCCTCGACATGGTCCGCTTCGCCTTCGCGACGCTGGTCGAGCTGATCGAGGGGACGCGGGCGCCGGACAACCTCGCCCAGAGGCTGTTTCCCACGCGCCTCGTCGTCCGGGAATCGACGGGATCCGGGGTGCCGGCCCGGCTCTGAACGGGTTTCCCGCGCGGCCGCCGGGTCTGCGGCTGGAGCCCGCGATCGGGGAAGCGCACGCGCGGAGGAGGCAGCGACGCGCCACAGTCTCATCCGGCGCGCCTCACTCCGCGGCGAGGATGGCCGACCCGGATTCCCCGTCCCGTCCGAACTGGGCCGCGTGCAGGCGGCTGTACGGGCCGCCGGCCGCGACCAGCGCCGCGTGCCGGCCCTCCTCGACCACCCCGGCCGCCCCGAGAACCACGATCCGGTCGGCGTCGCGGATGGTGGCGAGGCGGTGGGCGATCACCAGGGTCGTGCGCCCGCGGGCGAGTTCGGCCAGCGCCCGCTGGATTTCCCGCTCGGTCTCGGTGTCGAGCGCCGAGGTCGCCTCGTCGAGGATCAGGATCGGCGGGTTCCGGAGGAAGACGCGCGCGATGGCGATACGCTGCTTCTGGCCGCCCGACAGGCGCACGCCGCGCTCGCCCACCACCGTGTCGAGCCCCTCCGGCAGGTCGTCGATCAGGGCGCCGAGCCGCGCGCGCCGGGCGGCGGCGTCGATCTCGGCCTCGGTGGCGTCGAGGCGGCCGTAGGCGATGTTCTCCCGGATCGTGCCGGCGAACAGGAACACGTCCTGCTGCACGATGCCGATCTGGCGCCGCAGGCTTGCCAGCGTCAGGTCGCGGATGTCGATCCCGTCGATCGTGATCCGGCCGGCCTCGACCTCGTAGAACCGGGGCAGCAGGGCGCAGAGGGTCGTCTTCCCGACGCCCGAGGGTCCGACGAACGCCACCGTCTCGCCGGCCGCCACCGCGAGGTCGAGGCCGGTGAAGACCGGCCGGCCGGGGCCGTAGCCGAAGCCCACGCCCTCGAAGCGGATGTCGCCGCGCAGGGACGCCACCGCGCGGGCGTCCGGCCGGTCGGTGATGTCGGGCTCGGTGGCCAGCAAATCCTGGTAGCGGCGGAAGCCCGCGACCCCCTTGGGATAGGTCTCCACCACGGCGCCGATCTTCTCCAGCGGCCGGTAGAACACGCCGACCAGCAGCAGGAAGCCCACGAAGCCGCCGGGCGTCAGGTCGCCGCGGACCACGAAGGCGGCGCCGCCCAGCAGCACCGCGATCTGCACGAGGCGCAGGCCGAGGTAGTTGATCGACAGGCCCGCGGCCATCAGCCGGTAGGCCTCGAGCTTGGTGTCCCGGTAGCGGGCGTTGTCGCGGGCGAACAGGGCGCGCTCGTGCGTCTCGTTGGCGAAGGCCTGCACCACACGCATCCCGCCGACATTCTCCTCGATCCGGGCGTTGAAGGCCCCGACCCGGCCGTACTGGGCCTGCCAGTTGCGCGTCATGCGGCCGCCGTAGCGGAGGGATACGAAGGCGATGACCGGCAGGATCGCCCCGGTGAGCAGCGCCAGGGGCGCGTGCACCATGAGCATCAGCGCGAAGGCGCCGAGCAGCGTCATCACGGCGATGAACAGGTCCTCGGGTCCGTGATGGGCGACCTCGCCGATCTCCTCCAGGTCCTTGGTCACCCGGGCGACGAGGTGGCCGGTCTTCTGGCCGTCGTAGAAGCGGAACGAGAGCTTCTGCAGGTGATCGAAGGCCCGCGCCCGCATCGTGGTCTCGATGTTGATGCCGAGCACGTGGCCCCAGTAGGTGACCACCACCATCAGGCCGGCATTGGCGACGTAGATCAGCGCCAGGGCGGCGGCGGCGAGCAGGATCAGCCCCCAGTCCTGCCGGGGCAGGAGCGAGTCGATGAAGCCCTTCACGGCGACGGGGAAGCCGAGTTCCAGCAGGCCGGACAGCACCGCGCAGCTGAAATCGACCAGGAACAGAGTCCGGTACGGCCGGTAATAGGCGAGGAAGGCCTTCAGCATCGCGCGGCTCGGATCAACGGGGGGCGGCGCAGTCGACGGGGCAGAGCGTGCCGCAGGACGGCACCCCCGGCAGGCGGTGGCGCAGGCAGCAGACGCGCCGTCGCCGGCAGCCCGACGCCCCCGGGCAGAGCGCCTGCGCCAGGGGGCTGGTAGCGCAGCCCGGCCGGGCACGCCATCCGAGGCAGGCCGCGACGTCGTCACAGGCTGGGTCGGCGCCCGTCCCGTCTCGCCCGCAGCGGTCCGGACCGCCGAGTTCCCGGGCGACGTAGTCGAGGACCACGGCGGCGTTGCCCCACAGGACCCGGGGCGCGATCCCGTACCGGGCCTGGCACAGCTCCACGAAAGGACGCAGATGCGCCTCCACCAGCCCGGTGAGCCCGGGCGCCGGACAGGCGGCGCAGGGGGATCCCTCCGCCGGCAGGCGGAAGCGGCACGGGCGTCCCGCCGCGTCGAGTTCGAGGCTGACCGCGTCGAAGGCCAGCGGCAGCGGGCGCCCCAGGCGGACCAGGGCGGTCAGCGCCGGCGTCGCCAGGGCCGCGAGGTAGTACTGGCTCCAGTACGAGACCCGCACCCGCGGATCCGCCCTCTGGAAGTCGGCGCCGAAACCCGCCCCGAAGGCCGCGAGGGTCGCGTCGAACACCGCCGCGTCGCGCAGGGCACCGAGGGGCAGCGCGTCCGGGCCTCCGGGGCCGGCCGCGACGCCGTCGCGGTAGGCTGCGAGCGAATCGGGCACCCGGGCGGCGACCTGCGCGGCGATCCCGGCGCTCATCGCGCCGCCCCGTCGGCCTGCAGGGTCCGGCCCACCGCGACGGCGAGCCACGCCACCGCGGCGGCATAGAGCGGCAAGGTGGCGGCGAAGTAGCCGGGCCAGCCGATCCAGCCCGCGAGCGCCGGGGCGGCGACCCGCAGGGGCATGGCGGCGAAGAAGGCGGCTCCGAACAGCAGCGCGTAGTCGGTGGCCGGCTGCGGCCCCTGAGCCCAGCGATAGATCATGTTGAACACCGGCACCCCGAGGAAGCCGCCCGCGAAGAAGTTCAGGAGGGTGGCGGCGATCCCGAGCGCCGCCGACCCGCCCGCGCAGGCGATCGCCATCAGGCCCCCGGAGGCGAGGACGCCGAGCGCCCCCGCGGCGATCAGCCGGACGGTGCCGAACCGTGCCGCCAGCCCGCCCGCCGCCAGCGCCATGATCAAGTTGACCGCCGGCAGGACGGTGCCGGTCAGGAACCCGACCTGCGTCAGCGGCACGCCGAGATCGAGGAGCGCCAGGGTGGTGGGGCCGGCCAGCAGGTAGGAGGCGGCGAAATACGCGCCGAGCACCAGCACCCGCCCTCCCAGCAGGCGCAGCCGCGCCAGGGAGCCCGACCCTCGGTCCGGCTGGATCCCGGCCCCGCGTCGCCGCGCCTCCGGGTAGTCCAGGATCGGCAGCAGGCAGAGGAGGTCGAGGGCTGCGCAGGCCAGGACCGCACCGCGCCAGCCGAGGCCATCGTAGGAGCCGACCAGCACGCCGACCCCCAGGATGCCGCCCAGCGACGCGCCGCACAGCTTGGCGGAGGCCACGACGGTGCGCTGCGCCGCCGGCACGGTCTCGACCACCAGGGCCTCCAGGGCGATATCCATGGTCGCCACGCAGGCGCAGACGGCGATCGCCAGGGCGAGGAGTGCAGGCAGCGGCCAGAACTCGCCGAAGCTCAGGGCGATCAGGATGGCCACCGCCAGGGCCTGCGCGGCGGCGATCCAGCCGAGCCGATGGGTGAGGAGCGGCAGGCGGATCCGGTCGAGGACCGGCGCCCACAGGAAGGTCAGCCCGACCGGCAGGTTGATCAGCTGCAGCAGCCCGACCTCGGCCAGGTCCACGCCCCGCGCCCGCAGGATCAGGGGCGCCCCGCCGGACAGGAAGCCGAGCGTCGCCCCGAAGGTCACGTAGAGGCAGAAGAACGGTGCCAGGGGCCGCAGCCCGGCCAGGGCGTCGGCGAACCGGGCGCCGAGGGCGGGGCCGACGGATCCGGTCACCGCCACCCGGATCCTGCTTTAAGCATCACGACCGGCCAGGGGCTGCAGTTTATAATCACACTAATCTATTGAAAAGCCTCGATTTTTTCTCTTTAGAAGAGTCCGCGCCGGCGATCAAGCCGGCGCCCTCCCCCCGGGTGCGGATCGCCGAACGCAGCGTTAACCTTTCGTCAACCATACCCCGGACAGAGTTCCCCTCGGAGGGCTGAGCCATGACCCGACACCGGGATTTCGACGCGCTGAGCGAGGCGCAGATCGCCGCGGGGCGGACGCAGAAACGCTGGGTCGAACCGACGGCCGGGTTCCGTCCGGCCGCACCGCAGGCCGTGGCCGACCTGCTCGACACGATCCAGCACGTGGCCGAGGCCGCCACCGGCGAGCGCAGCTTCCTGCACCTGCGCCCGCAGGCTGGGCGGCCCCGCGGCCGCTGAGACGATCCATCCCACGGACCGGGCGCGTCGGCCCACTGGCAAGGGCCGATCGGTTCTGCAACAAGGCCGGCATGATCCGGCGTCCCGCCATCGAAGCCCCCTGCCCCCGCCCGTCGCCTGCCCGGTGCGGCGGCGCTCCATGAGCGCGGATGCGGGTCTCCGGCCGCGCCGAGTCCGCGACCTTCGGCGACGGCCCTGCCGAGCCGATCGTCGTGGCGGCGCTGGCTCCGCGGGGCGGGTGCGATGATCGCCGGTCCCGACTGACCGCCCATGGTGCCGCGCTTCCCGTTTCCCGCGTCCCTGCCCCTCTCGCTGACGACCCGCATCCTGCTGCTGGTCCTCCTCGCCCTCGCCCCGGCGCTGGCGATCCAGGGCTATAACGAGGTCGCCCTGCGGGCGAGCCGCGACGCGGCCGTGCAGGCCGAGGTCCGCGCCACCGCGCGGGACGTGGCGGAGGATTTCCAGCAGATCTCCGAGCGGATGGAGCAGGCCCTCGACCTGATGGCGGGGGCTTCCTCGGTGCAGGCGCGGGACGCCGCAGCCTGCTCCGCCTATCTGCGCCGCGCCGCCGCGCGGCTGCCGCACGTGCGTCTGATCGCTCTCACCGATTCCGAGGGCACCGTGATCTGCGACAGCGCCGGTTCGCCCGCGGGAGCCTATTCGAGCCGCAGCCGCGCCTATCTCCACCGCGCCCTGGAGCGGAGCGGCTATGCGGTGGGCGGCTACGCTTTCGGCCTCCAGACGAAGCGCCCCTCGATCCACTTCGCCCGGGCGGTCCACGGCGGTGACGCGGCGGGCGCCCCCACCGGCGTCCTCCTCGCCGCCGTCGATCTCGACTGGCTCTCCGATCACCTGGAGCAGGCGCTCCATCAGGTGGAGACGGCGATCACCGTCACGGACCGCGACGGTCTGATCATCGCCCGCCGCCCGGACGAGGCGTCCTGGATCGGCAAGCCGATCCCGCCCGCCCGGGTCGCCATGCTGGCGGCCCAGGGCGATGCCGTGCGCGTCGCCGGGGGGCTCGACGGCCGCCTGCGGGTCATCGCCACGGCGGCGCCGGACGGGCCGCTCGCCGGGGTGCGCGTGGTGGTCGGGCGCGACTATGCCGCCGCCTTCGCGGATATCGACGCCGCGACCCGCCGCGGGCTGGTGCTGATCGCCCTCGGGGCGGCGCTGGCGCTGGCCGCCGCCCTCGTGGCCGGGCGGGTATTCATCCGCCGCCCGGTCGACCGGCTCCTGCGCACTGCGGCGGCGTGGCAGGCGGGCGACCTCGCCGCCCGCACGGGCCTGCGCGGCGGAGCGGAGTTCGACCGGCTCGGGAGCAAGCTCGACGCCATGGCCGGCACGCTCCAGCGCAGCACCGCCGCGCTGCAGGCGGAGATCCAGCGCGGCCGTTCCCTGCAGGCGCGCCAGGGCACGATGCTGCACGAACTGAACCACCGGGTGAAGAACACCCTGGCCACCGTCCAGGCCCTCGCCCGCCAGTCCCGCGGCTCAGCGGACGTCCTGGAGGCGCGGATCCTGGCCTTGTCCAAGACCCACGACCTCCTGACCCGCGAGGACTGGAGCGGCGCCTCCCTGCGCGCGGTGCTGGAGAACGAACTCAGCCCCTATCGGACCGGTGTCGACCAGATCCGCCTGGACGGTCCGGACCTGTCGCTGAGCCCCCGGGAGGTCCTGGCCCTCGGCATGACGATCCACGAGCTGACCACCAACGCTGCCAAGTACGGCGCCCTCTCGGTCCAGGCGGGGCGCGTCCGGATCGCGTGGTCGCTCGCGGCGGGCGCGCGGCGCCTGCAGCTCACGTGGCAGGAGAGCAACGGCCCGCCGGTGCAGGCGCCGACCCGGGTCGGCTTCGGGACGCGCCTGATCACCGGCGGCGTGCGGCACGAACTCGCCGGCACCGTCGATCTCGCCTTCGAGGCCGGTGGCCTGCGGTGTCGGCTCGACGTGCCTCTGGAGCCGGGTCCCGCCGCGATGCTGACGCCGACGCACTGAGCGGGCCTCACCCGGGCGGTGGTCGTGCCCGGGAAAAAATGCCTGTTGATCAATGGCTTACGGGGAGACGTGTCTGGCGCGCTTCCGCGGGACCGAGGGGCCTGACGGAGAGACGGACCCGGCGGCGCACTCTTCACCTGACGCGGGAGAGTTGCACTGCATCACTCTGACAGAGAACAGAAAACCGTCTTAGTTCCGGTGTCAGGCTTCGGTGCGCGCCACCTCCCGGACGTCCCGCTTCACCTGGCGCCACGTCCGCCAGGGCTCCAGGTTCGAGAGGGCCATCCGGCGCGCGCCCATCCAGCCGAGTCCGAGGGCCAGGACCAGGAACGGTGCGGCGACGATCAGCGCTGCCGGCGCCTCGGAGCCGAACGGGAGGGCCAGCAGCTTCACCACGGCGTCGAGCCCGAGGAAGAAGGTGACGATCAGGAGCACCGGGATCGTGCCGAGGATGGCGATCAGCGACACCAACGCCCGGAGGTTGCCGTCGACTTCCGTCCGCGCCAGCGTCAGCAGCGCCTCGACATGCACCGTCCCCTCCCGCAGGGCGGCGATCAGAAGGGCGAGGGTTCCGTCTTGGCTCTGACGCATCGGCGCGGTGGTCCTCTGAGCCGTTTCCGGCCGGCCCGGGCCAACGGGGCCGGCCGTCGAAGCGTTCCGCAGCGAGCCGCTCATAGCATCAGCACCGCCGCGCCGAGGACCAGCACCGTGGCGAGGCCGGCGAGGAGAACGGCCCGGCCGGCATCGGTCGGGTTGTCCGGAGCCGGCCCTGGCACAGGGGGTCGAAGCGGGGCGGGGGGTGTCGCGGCCGAGACTGCGCCGTGACCTGTGTCCGCCGGCCGGACCGGTGCCGCTGCGCCGGGGGGCGACGCCGGAAGCGTGACCGGGACCGGCACCGGCCGGTCCGTCGGCGGTCCGAAGGCTTCGGGCTCGACGCTGACGCCCGCCGCCTCGAGCTCCAGCATCACCAGGACCAGGGCATCGACATCCATGCGCTCCACCGGGAGCGCGGCCCGCAGGTCGTCCGCGGTGAGCGCCCCTCGGGTCCGGCCCACGGCGATCAGCCGGTCCAGCGTCCCGCGATCCAGGGTCTGCGCCATGCCTCGCCTCCAGGACGGCCTCCGGGCCGTCCATCGAGAACGCGCCAGAGCGGCCGCGGTTACGGGAGGCGGGTGGGGGCCTAGGTGTTCAGTCCCGAGGTGAGATGGGTTGGGTCGTATCTGAACCGGCCTGGGTCGTCTGCCCAGGCTCGGCAGGTCGCTTCGTATGGCGTGAGGCCGCGTAGGGTCTTGAGCCGCCGGGCGAAGTTGTAGGCATCCAGGAAAGCGGCGAGGTGTTCCCGCAGTTGGTCGTGGCTGTCGTAGTGGTAGCGCTTGACGGTCGCGTCCTTGAGGGTCCGGTTCATGCGCTCGACCTGGCCATTGGTCC
>NZ_JBFUGA010000142.1:0-12099 GCF_056403155.1 Methylobacterium sp. P3_A11 | reverse complement strand
GACCTGCGCCAGCTCGGCCTGGTCGACGGGCAGGGGCGGGCGGCCGCCTGGACCGGCGACGGCTGCACGGCGGCGGCCGGCCACCGCACCGGAGCGGGCTACGCCGTGCAGGGCAACATGCTCGCCGGGCCGGGTGTGGTCGACGCCATGGCGGCGGCCTTCGAGGACGCCGCAAGCGACCTCGACGAGCGGCTGATGCGCGCCCTGGAGGCCGGCGACGCGGCCGGCGGCGACCGGCGCGGCAAGCAGTCGGCGGCGCTCAAGATCGTCGCCGGCGAGGATTACCCGCTCCTTGACCTGCGGGTCGACGAGCACGCCGAGCCCGTCGCCGAGCTGCGCCGCGTGCTCGCGGTCGCCCGCCGGCAGCTCGTACCGTTTGTGGCTGGCATGCCCCGGAAGGATGGCCCGGCCGGCGCCCTGCCGGACGACGTCGTGGCGATGCTGCTCAAGCCCCCCGCCGAGCGGCCGGGCGCTGCTGGCGATGCAGCCCCCGACCTCCTGCGCGACGTCGTCGGACTGCGCCAGGAGCCCCAGCGGGTCGCGCACCTGCTGGCCCAGTTCGCGCCGGTGCTGGCCGAGATCGCGCAGCTCCGCGACCTCGACCTCGCGGACATCCATCCGCCGGTCGTCTTCGATCCGACCTTGCCGTACCGCCGGGTGCCCCATGACGACCGCCGCGACTGACGCCCTCTGGCAAGCGCCGATCACCGAGCTCGCCCGGCGGATCGCGGCGCGGGAGCTGTCGAGCGCCGAGCTCGTCGGCGCCAGCCTCGACCGGATCGCGCGCCTCGACGGCGCCCTGAACAGCTTCGTCCACCTCTCACCCGCGGCCCTCGATTCCGCGCGCGCCGCCGATGCCGAGATCGCCCGGACGGGTTCGCGCGGGCCGCTGCACGGCATCCCGATCGCCATCAAGGACAACTACACCACGGCCGACATGCCGACCCGGGCCGGCACGGCGGTGGAGGCCCTGACCTTCCCGGCGGCCGACAGCCACGCCGTGGCGAGACTGCGGTCGGCCGGCGCGGTGATCCTCGGCAAGCTGCGCATGCACGAATTCGCCTGGGGCATGGTCACGCCACCGACCCGCAATCCCTGGGACCTCGACCGGGTGCCGGGCGGCTCCAGCGGCGGCTCCGGCGCCGCGGTCGCGGCCCGCCTCTGCCCGGCCGCCCTCGGCTCGGACACGGGCGGCTCGACCCGGATCCCGGCCGCCCTGTGCGGGGTCGTCGGCCTCAAGCCGACCTACGGCCGGGTCGGCCGGTCGGGGATCGTGCCGCATTCCTGGTCCCTCGACCATGCCGGGCCGCTGACCCGCACGGTCGCCGATGCCGCCCTGATGTTGCAGGCCCTCGCCGGCCCGGATGCCGGCGATCCCGCGGCCAGCGCGGCGCCGGTGCCCGACTACACGGCCGGGCTTGACCGGCCGATCCGAGGCCTGCGGGTCGCGGTGATCCGCAACCACTTCTTCGACGCGGTCGACGACGACGTCGCCGCCGCAATCGAGGCGGCGCTCCGCTTCCTCGCCGACCGGGGCTGTACCCTCCGCGACGTCGCGGTGCCGTCCCTGCGCCACGGCCTCGGCGCCATCTACGCCATCGAACTCGCCTCCTCGACCGCCTATCACGACCGCAGCCTCGCCCGGGGCCACGTGGCGGGCTTCGCCGCCGACGTCCGCGACCTCGTGGAGATGGGCCGGTTCGTGACCGGGCCGGACTACCTGCGGGCCGAGCAGGTGCGGGCTCTGATCATGGACGAGATGGCCGCCATCCTGGCGGAGGCCGACGTGATCGTCGGCCCGGCCTCGCCGCTGACCGCGTGGCGGACGGACGAGACGGCGGTGTCACTCGGCGGGCGCGCGGAGAGCGTGCTGGCGGCCTCCTGGCGCCTGACCTACCCGTTCAACCTCACGGGCCTGCCCGCCATCGCGCTGCCCTGCGGCTTCGACCGGCGCGGCCTGCCAATCAGCCTCCAGATCGCCGGCCGGCCCTTCGCCGAAGCCGAGATCCTGCGCGTGGCTCACCAGTACGAGCGGGCGCACGATTGGTGGCGCCGGATGCCGCCCCTAGCCGGCTGACGCAGCGGGCCGGTCCTGCGCAGCTGAACCGGCCCATTGCGTTCGGTTGCACGCAACCAATACGGCCTCTCATCGCAAAAATGCGTGCGCTCTACAGAGCGATGCGTGTGGAACCCTTTTCCCGCGGTTGCCGTTGCTAGGTTCGATTGAAGTCAGGAGGCTACCAATGCGCAATATCATTCTCTCGGGTGCCCTGTTCGCAGCCCTGTGCGGCGCTGCGAGCGCCGAGGAGACCACCGTCGTGCGCCGCGACGGACCCGCCGTCGTCGACCACCACGATACCGTCGTCGAGAAGCGTGCGGTTACCACCGGCACCGTCGATTGCGGCTCCAAGACCGTCCACAAGGAGGACGGCATGGGCAACTCCAAGACCGTCCACAAGGAAGGCTGCAACTGAGCCTCCACGGCCCGCAGCGCTCTGACGACCTTGGAGACATCAGCATGACGAACAAGCTCCTTCTCTCGCTGGCGACGGCCGGCCTCTTCGCCCTTCCGCTGGCCGCTCAGGCGCAGGGTACCCTGCGGGGCGCAACCGAGGGCGCGGCGGTCGGCGCCGATGCGGCGGGCCCGGTGGGCGGCATCGTCGGCGGTGCGGTCGGCGCGGCCACCGGCACGGTGGGCGGCATCCTCGGGGTCGACGACCGTCCCCGGTTCCGCAGCTACGTCCGCGAGCGCGGCACGCGCTCCTACAGCTGGGGCGGCCCTGTCCGGGTCGGCACCGTGCTGCCCGAGGACAGCGTGACCTACTACGACGTGCCCACCGAGTACCGGGTGCGTCCGGGCTACCGCTACACCATCGTGAACGACCAGCCGGTGCTGGTCGATCGCGGCCACCGCATCGTCGAAGTCATCGACTGATCGGGCGGGCGCCGGGTTCCCGGCGCTCCGTCAGGCAGGACGGCCCGTCCGGCATCGCCGCGGCGGGCCGTCTCGCGTGTGCCGTGCGCTGCGCGGGAAGAATGGGCGAAGCGCGACGGCTCCCTCTCCCGAGCGGGAGAGGGGACCCGCGCCCGGTCCTGAAGCCGCGTTGCCGGCACGGATGGGTGGATCCGACGGCCCGCACGGGACAGGTGGCTCGGCCCCCCGGATCTGACGGACAGGCCGGCCGTGAGCGTGCAGCCGGTCGCGGCATGCGGATCGGCCTTACCCCCGCGTGAGCACCGACCCCGGCAGGTTCAGGGT
The DNA here is from genome assembly GCF_056403155.1 of Methylobacterium sp. P3_A11. Classification (NCBI taxonomy): domain Bacteria; kingdom Pseudomonadati; phylum Pseudomonadota; class Alphaproteobacteria; order Hyphomicrobiales; family Methylobacteriaceae; genus Methylobacterium; species Methylobacterium sp. P3_A11. Next base: position 8,840 of record NZ_JBFUGA010000142.1, on the reverse strand, counting down.
GATCCGGTACGTCGAGGCGTCGTGGCTGCGCGTCACGGTCGCTTCGAGCTGCCGCAGGGACATCTCCACCAGCAACGTGCCGAAACCGCGGCCCGGTCGCGGCTCGGCCACGCGGGCCATGCGCTCGCACCACGTCAGCACCAGCCCGTCCTCCTGCCGCTCCCAGGTCACGGACAGCGATCCGTCGTCGGCGCCGAGCGAGCCGTACTTCACCGCGTTCGTGGCCCATTCGTGCAGGATCATGGCCAGCGACGACACGTGCCGCCAGTCGATGGCCACCAGGGGGCCCTCGATCACCGTGGGGACGTGGTCGCGGTACGGACGCAGGGTCGCGCCGATGAGACCCGCGAGATCGCTCATTCCCTGGCCGTCGATGGGATCGGCCAGGGAATGTGCCCGGCCCAGGGCCGAGATGCGGTCGCGCATGTCCGAGGCGAAGACGCCGATCTCCCGATGCGTGCGGGCGCCCGCCGAGATCATGCCGCCGATGATCGCGAACAGGTTCTTCACCCGGTGGTTCATCTCCCGCAGCATCAGATCGCGGGTCTCGGCCAGGGCGTATTCGGGCGAGACGTCGATGCAGACGCCGACGATCCGGGTCCGGTCGCCGCTCCGGGGCGGGCGCCCGTAGCTCCGGATGTGCCGGAGCGTGTGATCGGCAGCGCGGACGCGGATGCGCGCCTCGAACTCGTTCAGCCCATGCGCGACCTCGGCGAGCGCCGCCTCCAGGGCAGGGCGATCCTCGGGCACCACGCCGGCCGCCAGGGCCGCGGTGGCGTGCGGCGTGTCGGGGGCGAGCCCGAACATCGTGCCGGCCGTGCTGTCGACCACGATGGTCCCGGCCGTGGGGTTGTACTCCCAGACCCCGATGCCCCCCGCCTTGACGGCGAGCCCCAGCCGCTCCCGCTCCGCAGCGAGCTGTCGCTCCAGCCGCAGCGCCTCGGTGATGTCGGTCAGCACGAGGGTGGCGCCATCGACGCTGCCGTTCTGCAAGCGGTAGGGCAGCACCCGCAGGGATAGGGTCCGGTCCCCGTCCCGGGTGGCGACGCGCCGCTGGATCACGCTGCCGCCGGCGCAGATCTCCTGGGCGTCGTGGAGGTATTCGTCGCCGGCCAGCTGGCTGGCGACGTCGGCGAGGGGGCGCCCGCGATCCCCCGGCTTCAGCGGGAAGATCGCCGTGGCCGCCGCGGTGAAGCTGCGCACCTTCAGCGCCCGGTCCAGCACCACGACGGCGAGATCGGTGGATTCGAAGAAGTTGCGCAGATCGGCATTGGCGACGGTGAGCTGCTCGATCTTGGACTTCAACTCATCGTTGACCGTGGACAGCTCCTCGTTGGTCGACTGGAGCTCCTCGTTCATCGACATCATTTCTTCGTTAGAACTCTTCAGTTCCTCGTTCGTCGTCTCCAATTCCTCGACGGTGGAGCGAAGCTTGTAGCGCGTGCGCAGCAGCTCCTCCTCCAGCGCCTCGACGGGGTCGCCGCTCGCGTCCAGCTCGACGAGGTCGAGGTCGCCCGCCGGCTGGAATGCGCCGGTGTCGCGCAGGACGAGAAGCATCGAGCCGTCCGGCAGGGGGTCGCAGATGAGTTCGACCCGCTGCACGCCGTATTCCGAGCGGATCTCCACGTCGCGGACGACCACGCGCTGGCGCGCGTCCCGGGTCTGGCGCAGCAGCGGGCCGAGCACGTCGCGCAGGCCCGGGCGGGCCAGGGTGATCGCGCTGCTGCCCCCGGTCCGCGTGACCGGGAAATCGAAGTAGCGGCTCAGGCGCCCGTAGGCGGCGATGATCCCGCCGTCCTCGTTGAGCACCATGCTGGGCGGGGCGTAGCGGTCCATGACACGGCGCACCGCGACGGTCTCGTCGGCGATCGACGGCTGGCCCCGGCGCTCCTCGCGGCTGTCACGCCGTGCCTCGCCGCGCCGGGCGCTCCCGGGCAGGTCGATCGGGTAGTGCGGCGCGCCCGGCGGCCGCTCGAACAGGCGGGCCTGCTGGTCGATGACCGGGAAGAGGTGCTCGAACCGGCTGACGCTCTCCGAGGGGCCGAGGAACAGGTACCCGCCCGGGCGGACCGCGTAGTGGAACAGCGGCACCACCGATTGCTGGAGGCGCTCGTCGAAGTAGATGAGCAGGTTCCGGCAGGACAGGAGATCGACCCGCGAGAACGGCGGATCCTTGACCAGGCTGTGGCTGGAGAAGCGGATCAGGTCGCGGATCGGGGCCGCGATGGTGAAGCGCTCCGCGTGGGGGACGAGGTAGCGCTCCCCGCAGATGGGCCGGGATGTCGGCCAGCGCGGCGGCCGGGTAGGTCGCCTCCCGGGCGATCTGCAGCATGCGCTCGTCGATGTCGGTGGCGAAGATCTGGACCGCGAGGGGCAGGCCGAGGCGGTGGGCAGCGTCGGCGAACAGCATGGCGACGCTGTAGGCCTCCTCGCCGCTGGAGCAGCCCGGGATCCAGACCCGGATGTCCTCGTCGGGATTGCGGGTGCGGAGCAGGGGCTCGACGGCCCGCTCGCGGAGGACCTCGAACAGCTCAGCGTCGCGGAAGAAGCGGGTGACGTTGATGAGCAGGTCGCGGAACAGCGCCTCGCACTCGGCCTTGTCGGCCCGGACGCGGCCGAGATAGGCCCGGCCGGATTCGAGCCCGAGGACGTGCATGCGCCGCTCGACCCGCCGGACCAGGGTGGTCCGCTTGTAGCCGGAAAAGTCGTGGCCGACCGCCGCGCGGATCACCCGGCAGAGGTCTTCGACATTGTCGGCGACCAAGCCGGCCTCTTCGTTCCCGGGGTCGCTGCCGCGGCGGCGGAAGAACGCCGTGAGGCAGTCCACGATCTCCCCTGGCGGCTGCACGAAATCGACGAGGCCGGTCCCGACGGCGGAGAGCGGCATGCCGTCGTAGCGCGCCGTGTCCGGCTGCTGCGCCACGCAGACGCCGCCGTGCTCCTTGATGGCCCGCAGGCCCGTCGTCCCGTCGGCGCCCGTCCCCGAGAGGATCACGCAGGCGGCGTTGACCTGCTGGTCGACGGCGAGCGACAGGAAAAAATCGTCGATGGGCCGGCGCAGACCCCGGGGCTGCACGAACTGCGTGAGTTCGAGGACGCCGTTCTGGATCGCCAGGCCCCGCCCGGGCGGGATGATGTAGACCGTGTCGCCCGCGATCCGCTCGCCGCCCTCGCACTGGAGCACCGCCAGCCCGGTGTGCCGGTCGAGGAGCTGCGCCAGCATGCTCTCGTGGTTGGGGTCGAGGTGCTGGACGATGACGAAGGCCATGCCGGTGGGTGGCCGGGCGCGCGCCAGCATCTCGCGCAGGGCCTCGAGCCCGCCCGCCGATGCGCCGATGCCCACCACCGGACCCGCGAAGGGGGCGGCCGTCACCGGCCCGGCACCGTCCCGGATCTCGGCGGCGGCAGCGGCGCCGGCCGCGTCAAGGAAATCCTGGTGCGTCGAGATGCGCGAGCGTGAGCTTGGCCTGCGCGACGGTGGCGACCGTGTTGGCGATCGTCATCAGGGACCCCTCGATGACGAGCCCACTCTCCGCGAGCGTCGGGGTCAGACGAGACAGGGTCCGACCCAGTTCCGCATCGTAGGCGGAAAGCAATGCGGGTTGCGAGCGGCTGACGTCGAATTGCGATGCGAAAAGAAAGCGCACCTCGCCCGTCAGGGCCTTCAGTTTGGACATGTACAGCAGATTGACGAACGGCGTCCCGTCCTTGCGGAAGTTCACGATCGGCGTGCGCACCGTGTCCCGCCGCTCGCTCTCGAGGAAAGCGCGGATCTTGGCCCGCGCCTCCCGGTTGTCGGCGTCGCGCTGGAGGAGGCGGCAATTGCGTCCGATCACCTCGGCGCCCGCATACCCGGTGAGCCGGTGGAACCGCTCGTTCACCAGCAGCAGGTCGTGGTCGCCCGTCGCGGCGGCGAGCGCCAGGGCGATGTGCGAGCCCTCGAAGAAGGCCCTGAGTTCGGCCGGGATGGTCTGCGTGTCCACGGTCGCTTCCCCCGTCGGCCTCCGCGCGGCGACGCCCTGCGTGACGCCGCCGCCGTCATGGTCGCCCCGGATCCGTATGGCAATCGCCTGGCCACCCGGCCCTGGTCGCCCGTCGCCTGCCGGCGGGACGCAGGCCTCAGCCCTCGTCGCCGATGATGCCGCGGATGCGCGTGGCCAGCGCCTCCAGGGCGAAGGGCTTGGTCATCACCTGCATGCCGGGGCCGAGATGACCGTGGTTGAGCGCGGCGTTCTCCGCGTAGCCGGTGATGAACAGCACCTTCAGGCCCGGGCGGTGCTCGCGACCCGCATCGGCCATCTGGCGGCCGTTCATGCCGCCGGGCAGGCCGACATCGGTGATGAGCATGTCGATGCGCACGTCCGACTGAAGCACCTTCAGGCCCGAGGCGGCGTCCGCGGCCTCGATGGCGGCGTAGCCGAGATCTTCGAGCACCTCGGTCACCAGCATCCGCACGGTGGGCTCGTCGTCCACCACCAGGACCGTCTCGCCCTGCTCGGCGCGGGGGGCGTGGGCAAGGTCGGGCAGACTCACCTCCGCCTCCGCCTCGCCGAGATGGCGGGGCAGGTAGAGGCATACCATCGTGCCCTGGCCGACTTCCGAATAGATCCGCACCTGCCCGCCGGACTGCTTGGCGAAGCCGTAGAGCATCGAGAGCCCGAGTCCCGTGCCCTCGCCGATCGGCTTGGTGGTGAAGAACGGGTCGAAGGCCTTGGCGGCCACCTCGGGGGTCATGCCGGTGCCGTTGTCCGAGACGCAGAGCGTCACGTACTGCCCCGGCTCCAGCTCGCGGTCCTGCGCGGCCCTGTGGTCGAGCCAGCGGTTGGCCGTCTCGATGACGATGCGGCCGCCCTCCGGCATGGCGTCGCGGGCGTTGATGCACAGGTTGAGCAGGGCGTTCTCGAGCTGGCTCGGATCGACGAGCGTCGGCCACAGGCCGCCGGCCCCCACCGATTCGATCGCCACGGCGGGGCCGACCGTGCGGCGCACGAGGTCCATCATGCCCTCGACCAGGCGGTTCGCATCGGTCGGCTTCGGATCAAGGGTCTGCCGGCGCGAGAAGGCCAGCAGGCGGTGGGTCAGCGCGGCGGCGCGCCTGGCCGCCCCCTGGGCCGCACCGATGTAGCGGTCGAGGTCCCCGACCCGGCCCTGCAGCATCCGGGTCTGCATCAGCTCCAGCGAGCCGACGATGCCGGCCAGCATGTTGTTGAAGTCGTGGGCGAGGCCGCCCGTCAGCTGCCCGACGGCCTCCATCTTCTGAGACTGGCGCAGGGCCGCCTCGGTCCGCATCAGCTCGGCCGTCCGCGCGGCGACCCGCTGCTCCAGGGTCTCGTTGAGGCTGCGCAGCGCCGCGGTGACACGGTCCCGCTCCGCCTCGACGGCCCTGCGCTCGTCCACGTCGATCAGGACCCCGGGGAAGCTCAAGGGCGTGCCGTCCGGCGCCTGGTCGACGCGGCCGTTCGCCTCCAGCCAGTAATAGTTCCCGTCGGCGCGGCGGACCCGGTACTGGTGGGCGTAGGCGCCGCCCCTGTCGATCGCGGCCGTGATGGCCTCGGCCAGGCCCGCGCGATCGTCCGGATGAACGGTCTCCACCACCTGGGCGAGGCTCAGGCCGTCGCGCCCGAGGGCGGGATCGAGGCCGAAACTGCGGGCGAAGGCCTCGTCCACGGTGAAGCGGTCGCTCGGCAGGTCCCAGTGCCATGTGCCGATGATTGCGCCGGCCGCCAGGGCGAGCTGCACGCGCTGGACGTTGGTCCGGGCCAGGGCCTCGCTGGCGCGCAGCGCATCCTCCGCCTGCCGACGCGCCGTGATGTCCCGGAACAGCACGGAGACCTGGCGCCGGCTCGCCGGCTCGATCCGGGCCGCGGAGACGTCGATGAAGCGGTTCGCCTGGGCGAAGAAGCGCTCGAACCGTATCGGGATACCGGTGCGGAGCACGCCGCCATACAGCTCGAGCCAACCCGCCGCGTCCTCGGCCGGGACGAGGTCGCGCAGGGTCCGTCCGACGATATCCGGGATGCCGGTGTGGCGCTCGTAGCCCGGATTAGCCTCGATGTGGACGTAGTCGCTCAGCGGCCCGTAAGGCCCGTCGAAGAACTCGATGACGCAGAAGCCGTCGTCGATGGCGTCGAACAGCGTCCGGTAGCGCGCCTCGCCAGCACGCAGGGCGTCGCGGGCCTCTTTCTGCTCGGTGACGTCGCGTGCCACCCCGGAGAACCGCACCGGTCGCCCATGGGCGTCGCGCTCGACCTCGCCCTGCCGCGCGATCCAGCGGATCTCGCCGGTATCCGGCCGTCGGATCCGGTACGTGACATCGCGTGGGGGGACGCCGCGGCGGCGGCTCGCCGCCGTCGAGACCAGGGCTTGGTCCTCCGGGAGGATCAGCGCCTCGACGACCTCGGACGGGTAGGTCTCGCGCTCCGGCAGGCCGTAGAGCCGGCAGAATTGCGCGGTCGGGTGCAGGAGGCCGTCCTCGACCCCCACGGTAAACAGGCCGATCCCGCCCGCCTCCTGTGCCCGCAGCAGGCGCGCCTCGGCCGCCTGGAGCGCCAGCCCGGCCGCGTGCAGGTCCGAGCGGTCCCGGAGGATCTTCACGTACCCGACATGGGCACCGGCCCCGTCGCGCAGCGGCATCAGCGCGCCGGACAGGCGCAGGCGCGTCCCGTCGGCCCGCAGGTGCCAGTCCTCGTCCTCGACGCTGCCCTGATCCAGAGCCCTGCGCAGCGCAGCCTCCGGACGGCCCGCCGCCTGGTCCTCGGGGGTGAACAGCGCCGCAAAGGGCCGGCCGCCCATCGCCTGTGCCGTCCAGCCGAGGATGTGCTCGGCGCCGGCGTTCCACGCGGTGATGCGTCCGCCGCGGTCGGTGGTGATGGCGGCGAACCGGGCGCTGCCGTCGTGGACCGGCTGCGCGTGCCCGTCTCCGGCCGGGTCGCCGCCCGAGGCCACCCGCGCGCGGAGCCCGGCGGCTTCCGCCTCAAGCGCGCGGGCGCGCCGCAGGAGCACGTCGGTCCCGACCTCGTCCACGCTCAGGTCCCGGGTGTCGCGAACGGATCCGCCGCCTGTCGTGCGAGCGTGGCCGGGCCGGTCCGCGCGGGGCGGCTTCGGCTGGTCGCGATCGGGACGGCGGCGAGGGCGGGTGAATCGGACACGAGACTGGCGTTTCGACGGCGGCGGGGGAGGGCGCCTTCTGCCGGAAACGGACATGGGGCGCCAAGGGGGGCGCACCATAACGCGCGGAAACCGCTAAGGCTGCGTCGCGGGTGCGCAGGAGGCGAGTCCGGCCCCGATCGTGCCTGCCGCCGATCCGCCGCGGCCTAGCGGGCCTGCCGCCACTTCAGGTAGGCCTGATAGACCTCCTCCTTCCCCGCCGGGCGGTCGGGCTGCGCTTGGAGGAACCGGTCCAGATCCGGCCGGGCGGCGACCTCAGGCTCGCGATGGCGGTCGAGCCAGTCCTGGGCGGGCCGGAAGCGCGTCCAGCCGCTTACGGCCGCGGCGAGATTGACCTCGCGCCACTTCGGGTGCCGCTGCGGGGCCAGGAACTTGTCGAACTGGCCGAAGAACGCCTCGACGAAGCGGACGAGCTTCTCGTAGCGCGGGGATCCCTTCGCGCTGTTGTAGACGCCCAGCACGGTGCCGACCGCCAGGGTCTCGACCGCCTCGCCGCGCACCAGCTTCGGGTAGTCGGCCTGGCTGAGGCTGGCGGGGACGTAGGCCTCGCTGATCGTCTCCGGATAGGGCGCCGGGACGAGGTGGAAGCGATCCTCCGGATCGAAGCCCGCGATGACGGAGACCGGCTTGGCCGCCACCGAGACGACGGCCTGGATCTCGCCCTTGCGGAGCATCGCCAGCGCGGTCGGCTGGTCGACGTTGATCGCCTCCACGCCGATGCCGAGCCCCCGGAACATCGCCCGGCCGCTATAATCGGTGCCGCTGCCCCTGACGTCGAAGCTGACCCGCTTGCCGGCGAGATCGCCGACCGACTTGACCGCGTTCGGCGCCAGGATGTGCAGCTCGTCGTCGAACAGCTTGGCGATGAACTGGATGTGCCGCTCGATCGCCTTGAGACGCTTGTCCTGCCGCAGTTGCTCCAGCGTGTCGGTGCGGACGAACCCCATGTCGACGCCCTTGAGGAAGCGGATGTCGTAGGCGTTCTCCCCCGCGCCCTTGCCGAGGATCGGCAGGATCCGCAGCGCGTCGCCGTCATCCAGCACGAAGGCGAGATCGGCGCCGACGCGGAAATAGGTCCCGCCGGGGGTGCCCGTCACCACCGTGACCGTGCTGGCGTTCATCCGCTCGCCGAGGGCGGCCTCCGTCGCGGAATCGGGGTGCGCGACGGCCGCGTCGGTCGCCCGTGCGGCCGGCCCGGCGGCCAGCGTGGCGAGCCCGAGAAGGGCGACGTAACTGGCAAGCCTCGGCATCTGCGCGTCCCTCGATGATCGCCCGGGCTCAGTGCCCCTTCGCGGCGAGCCGCCGCTCCTCCGCCCGATCCTGGCCGGCGGCCTTCGCGTACAGGCTGCGGGCGCGATCCGGGTCCGGGCGCAGGCCGCGCACCTTCCAGGCGCGCAGCATCGCGGGGTCCCAGGTCTGCGCCAGCAGGAAGGTGGCGTTCGGCGCGCCGCGCGCCTGGGCGCGCTCCAGCAACAGCCGTGCGCCGCTGATGTCCCCCAGGCGGATCAGGCCCCTGGCGCGTTCCACCAGCGGGTCCGGAGCCGTCGCGCCCGCGCGTGCAAGCGCCTGCGCGGGGACCTGCGCGGGGACTTGCGCGGCGATGGCTGGCGATGCCGGGCGGTCGGCCTTCGCCGGGCTCGCGGGTGCAGTACCGGCGGCCGTCTCGCGCGCGA
>NZ_JBFUGA010000141.1:0-12181 GCF_056403155.1 Methylobacterium sp. P3_A11 | reverse complement strand
GATCATGCCCCAGCGTAAAATCGCCCTGGCATCAGCCTGTCTTCAGCACGTGACCCCGGGCAATCTGGTTCAATCAGCGAAACTAGCCCGCGGCGATGCGATGTAATTCGCGAGAGCCGTGAGGAGCGCCAATCTTTAACGATCTACGCTCAATTCTACCTGCGGCCTCGATCTCGTCGTGATCCGGTAGAGGTCGGCTGTTCCTGCGTTAGGCGTACCGCTTTGCACATCCTCAATCCGCTCACCGGAAAAATCGTCGAGCTTCCCCGGCCGAAGCCGAAGCCGAAAGCGGAGTGAAGGCTTCAGCTCCATGCCTTCTGCCCCGGAGTACCAGCTACGGATTGCTCGGCACCGACCCCGTGGGGGAGTGGACGTCGAGAACGCGATCTTCGACGCTACCACGATGCAGGTCGCGATTGCCCAGGCCACGGAGCTGACGGGCAGGTTCCTGGGAAACCAGCCGGGCGTGGCAACGCTGACGAGCGCGAAGTGGGGCCTCATCTGGTCGTATCGGCACAACATGCCGGACCCGCCTGGGCCCTAGAGGCTGTTATGAACCTGCAGCCCAGTAAGTCACTGATTTTACTCGCGTCTAGCAGTAGCTAGTTCCGGCCGTGCTATGGTTGCTCTTCATGAGCGGAGCATTCAGCCCCGGGCGCCAAGCTCCCCAAAGATCAGACCGGGAATTTGCGTCAGAGGCGCATCAGCTGATGCAAATATTCGTCGCTGGCTGGTTCATAACACGCTCTAGAGCGCGGCCCAATCAGTTTGAAGCACAAGCGTCGTCCTCGTAGCCGGCAGCTGTGAAGTAGTTGCGGCATTCTTCGGGCGAGAAGCGCGTGAAGGCTTTGTGGATCGCCGCCCAGAGATCGCTGACCGTGCGCGCCGCCGCGCTGCGCAGGAGCGCTTTGAGTTTTGCGAAGGCTTGTTCGATCGGGTTGAACTCAGGGGAGTACGGCGGGAGGTACAAGAGCCGGGCTCCGGCTGCTTCGATCGCCTCGCGCACGCCTGCCACCTTGTGGACGCCGAGGTTGTCCAGGATGAGCGTGTCGCCCGGCCTCAGGGTCGGGACCAGCGTCTCGGCCACGTAGGTTCGGAAGCGCTCGCCCGTCACGGGCCCGTCCAGCAGCGCAACCGCCTCGGGCCCGCTCGTCCTCAGCCCGGCGATGACCGTGGTGGTCTTCCAATGACCAGCGGGCGCCGCGATCCGGCAGCGCTCGCCGCGCGGAGCCCAACTATCGCGGCGGACCATGCTGGTGTTGGCCGCCGTCTCGTCCAGGAACACGAGACGGTCCGGATCGAGCTCGGGCTGCGCCTCATACCAAGCCTCACGCGCCGCTCTTACGTCCTCGCGCTCCTGCTCAGCTGCGTGCAGAGCCCCTTTTTGCGCGTGATCCGGTGCCGGGCGAAGAAGCGCGACAGAGAGCTGGTGCTGACCGCGACCCCGCGTTCCTGAAGAGCCTCACGCAACGCGCGCAGGAGGACCTGCGGGCGGGCTTGGTAGGTCTGCCGGATGAGGTCGGCATGAGCCTCGATGTGGCGGGAGCGCTGGTCGCCGCCCAGCGGCTTGGGCGCGACGTGGCCCACGCGCCGCTTCTGCTGCGACCAACGGCTGGCGCTAGCCCGGCTCACGCCGAAGCGCTCGGCGGCTTGCCGGCAGGTCGCCCCGGACGAAACCGCGGACGCCACGCGCTGGCGCAGATCGACGGACAAGGTTGTCGGCATGGTCTCTCCTCCTTGCCCCGCCAACCCCCAGCCGCCCAGCGCAGCTTCCGATCGGACGAACCCCGCTCTAGCCGTTGCAGCTACTGGCTTTCCATCAGGCCGTTCATGGCGCGGCACCTTTCAGCCGCATCGCCTCCGCCGGCCATGCATCCCGGTTGGCGCGCACCTCGACGAGTTCCGCCTGGAGTGCTCTGATCCGCGCCTGCAGATGCCCGGCGTCAATTGCGGCCTCGATGAGCATCTCCTGCGCTTGGGCAAGTTGCTGGCGCAGCTCGATGTGAAGCGGCGATTGCGGGCACCGCGGAGGCGCAGCAAAGGATGTCTGATACGTCGTTCGACGGCCACGCGCTAATGTACGGTGAATGACTCAGGCTTTTGCAGAACGACAAACGCCCCAGAAGCGGGTGCTCCTGAGGCGCTGCCGACCTTGCGGCCAGGTTGATCGGGCTGGGGATGCAACGGTCAACCGAATTGTGGCATCTTACGCGGCAGGAGGCGATGAAGAGGACCAGTCCCTCGCCGCCCGCCGCCCACACCCCGACGCAATGTCGGGAGCGGTCCGGCTTGGCTCGACTTTAGTACGAACCGAATTTGTAGTTCAGGCCGGCGCGGACGACGGCGAACTCGTCGGMGCGSCGTCCGACGGGGTTGAAGACGGCCGGGACGTTGTTGACGGTGTCGATCACGAACGCACCCTGGTTGCGRGTGYYGCGRTCSAGGTTCACGTACAAGCCYTCGATCTTCACCGTTACMGCCGAGGAGCGGAAGAAGTTCAGGAACGAGTCGTTGGCCAGCGCGAACTCGATGCCGCCGCCTGCGGTCCAGCCGGTGCGGAAGCTGTCGTTGCCAGCAAACCCGCCGAAGTTCCGGCTCGCGCTACCCGAGCCGTAGGCGAAGCCGCCGGTGCCATACACGAGAGTGCGGTCGAAGGCGTAGCCGAGACGGCCGCGGACCGTGCCGAAGAAGTCGAGGCTGGAGAGACCGCGCGGGTCAGTGACTAAGAAGCCCGGCGCCAGCGCGCCGCCGACGATCACGGCGTTATTCCGGTTGCTGCCGAAGCCGAGATACTGAGCGTCGGCCTCGAAGCCGATCACCACACCCCGACCAGGGTTGAACTGGTAATTGTAGCCGATCTGGCCACCGCCCGAGAAGCCGTCTTGGCTGCTGTTGCGGAAGACGGCCGTAGTTCCGGGGGTCGCGAAGGGCACCGGCACCGCGAAGGCCGAGCCGGTGCTGCGGCTGCTGGCGTCAAACGCATAGCCAGCGTTGAAACCGAAGTACCCACCGGTCCAGGTGAACACCGGGACGGGCGTGAACACCGGCGGGGGCTCCGCGCGGCGCGGCAGGTCGGCAGCCGAAGCGGCGCCGGCGAGGGCTGTGAACGTGGACAACGCGGCCAGAAGTTTCTTCATGACGGTGCTTTCCCCTGATTGAAGCTTAATCAGCGGAAGGGTAGCAGCGTACATACGGCCAAGCTGTATCGCCAAGGCCACACTAGCGGCGGAAGTGAGGTCAAAATGCAGTAATATGCCCAAGTCTCCGTACACTCATCACAATTCGGTCCGTTTCGAGCCTGTGTTGGATTCATGACGGCATTCTCAACGCGTTTTGTATCCTGCATTGAAGCCCATATGAGGATTAGATGCACCGTGTTCGATCGTACATTATCGGATGCCAGGAAGCGGATACTGTTTCGAGCGCCACCAGCATGCATGTGACCGCCTGACAGACATACGGCGATGATGTCGACGCCGTTCACGCGGCAGCGACATGGATCGTCGAGTACGTCGGGCGACTCGTCACGCATATCAATGACGCCAGCATCCTCACGATCGGCATCTTCGAAGACGTCCCGCTCGTCGCCTCCGGTCGTCATGTGCACATTAACGTCCGGGCCGTGTTCGTCACGGCGCTGGAAACCGCACGGCATCCGTTGGCGAGCATATATTGCGCCCTGGTACGGCCCAAGCTTTCATTGCCGGAAGTCAGCCGAGGGCGAGCGTGCCGACACGGATGCCCTGCCGGCTGCGCATCGCAGCTTGCCGCTGGTGGAGCAGGTGCGCTGGAAAGTGGAAACTGGGGAGAGTTGCCGAATGTACGGTGATGGCCGCGAGTCGAATTTTAAGCTGGATCTCCACAAAAATCGAAATTGCATTTTGCTGTTTGAAGCAGAGTGAAAAATAAACCGTGGGCCTTATTGCCGCAGATCTTGAGCCCGTTTGCAACTGACATTCTTTCGTTTGTTGAGGATGTTACTGCCGTCCGGGAAGAGGTACCGGTTTCCCTCCTATCTACACGCGAGTTCCGCCTTCGCCGCCAGTGCTGGCATCAACCACCTGAGCACCGCCAGAACAGCTATGACCACCCCGCCTGGATCGCTCGTCACTTCCATCGAGCTAAACAATTTCACGTATTACGGAACCTGAGGCGTGCGACCGTGTAATTTCTAAAGACTTCGCCGTCTCGCCCCTGAGGGGTTACCATGCGCTCCCGTTCGCTCGCTACATTGTCGGGCTCGTTGCTGACGGCGGTGTTCTCCCTCCCAGCTGTGGCCGAGGTCCGCATTAGGATCGATCAAACCAGCCAACAGATGGCTGTCTCCGTTGATGGGCAGCCTCTCTATCACTGGCCAGTGTCAACCGGATTACCGGGACACAGAACCCCAAACGGATCATTCAGGGCCTTGCGGCTGGAAAAGGTGTACTTTTCTCGCAAGTACGACAATGCACCGATGCCTCATGCCGTCTTCTTCACGTCGGTCGGGCATGCGATCCATGGCACTCGGCACGTCAGACAGCTCGGCCGGGCGGCGTCGCACGGATGTGTTCGCTTATCCCCCTCAAATGCTGCAGCACTATTCAGCATCATCGAAACTGAGGGCTCAGGAAGCGCACGAATCACAATAGGAGGTAATGATCCATTGGTTGTCAGCCATAGAGCACGTGGCTTTAGGACGGTATCACATCGGCGGCATTATGATTATGGTGCTGTGCCCGCAGGGTTGCAGATGCAGGCGGAACCCGTTCACGGCTATTACACCCGCGTTCCGGTCGGCCCATCCTACCGACACCCAGCATATGCACCCTATGAGTTCGGTGCGGACGAGGTCAGCCTCGAATAGTGGGCGCACCCGCAGCGGCTTTTCGGCGATCCAGTTACCAAGTTTTCAGAGACGGAGCTGTTCGCCTCCGCGTTCCTGGCTACCGCAGCAGATTACGCGGTGACTGCTTTCAATCTGCCGATTCAGTAATTACGGCAACCGCTGCTTGCCCAGTTCAACAACTGAAGCAATCGTAATTTGGCCGACGCGTAGAACAGCTCACATCCGGCACTTACGGGCAGGTGCATCGTCGCTGGCGCCCTCCGCCCTCCGCGGAGAGCGACGCAATGCGCGGATGCGCGCTCAAGTAAGCTGAAGAGCTACGTGGACGGCCGAGGCCTCGCGCCTCATGTTCAGGGGTAGTCCGCACCGCTCGAACAGCTTCAGCATAGGGGCGTTGTCCGGCAGAACCTCCGCTGTCAGTTCGGCCAGCCCGCTCTTCCGGGCGAGACCAATGAGGTGCCGCATCAGCACGGCACCGATGCCCTGACCCTGATACCGGTCTACCACAGTGAACGCCATCTCGGCTTGGCCGAACTGGGTCACGATATAACGAGCGCCGCCGACGATCACGCGTTCGCCGGCCTCTTCCGCAACCGCGACCAAAGCCACATGGCTCGTGAAGTCGACGTCTAGGAAGAACKCGATCTCCTTGTCGGTGAATTGGCGCTTCGCGCCGAAGAAGCGGCGGTAGAGCGACTGMGCACTTGTATGTTCGACGGCACTCAGCAGCCTTTCCCGATCRTCCGGCCGSAGCGCGCGRATTTCCAATGGCCAGCCGTCAGGCATACGTTCGACCGCCGCGTAGTGCGAAAGATCATCCATGCGTGGTCTGCCGAACTAAAACGAAATAAATAGAACGCGTCGTTGATTTCGTCTACCCACAGCTAATGAAATTTGAGGCGCTCAATCACGTGCAGCTCTATCGCGCCGAGTTGCGCTGAGCTCATAGGCGCAGCTTATCAAGCTAGTCTTTCAGATGCGCCTGACACAAAAGCTTATACGCGCTAAGCATTGTCTCTTCCGATCAAGCGGCATCTTTGTTAGGATCCTATAAGGACCACACAACACACTCGCCTCGCCGGGCGCGCGACGGCTGTCCGCTGCTTCAGCGGCATTAACAAGTTGTTCTGAAGCGCCATACTCGGCAGTCGAATAAGCGTCCGCTCATTCCGGCAGGATAGCCGCCAGGGCAGAGGCGACGAGGCCGCAGACTGGCGCTGGCGAACGTGCAGTTGGTGACGGTGTCGGCGCACCTTCGCAATGGCGGCGAACTGTGAGCCGGCGTGACAACTCAGGGCTGCCTGCTGTTGAGGTACACGTGGGCCTGTACGCAACCTGCTTGATAACAGACGTAGGCACCTGCTTCTGTCCACATCCAACACGGCCGCTTCGGCGGGTTGCTCAGAGCCGTCTCTTTGTCGAGAGACCACTTGGCCACGTAGGCCGGAGTGCATTCCCGCGTCGGTATGGCTCCGCTTTGATCCGCCGCCGCTACTGAGCCAACGGCAAAGAGCAACGCAGAGGCAGTCAGGGTGCACCTCATCCCGTCAAGATAGCCGCCGGTGCGCGGGTGTCGAGGCTGCGCAGCTTTGAATGGCCTCCGACCGCAAAGCGCTCCGGTCGAAAATTCATGGCATCCCAGGAAGAACAGTATTGCGAGCAATCGGAAACGATGTATTTTGTTGTTTCCGTGCCGAACAGGTGCTACTCGTCCCTTCTTGGCGGTCGAAACCATGCTAACGCTGGCTGTTCCGTAACAGAGCAATGGAAACCGCTACGCCGAGCGACGGTGCATTGCCGTGGCCAATGCGAACTGGTTCCGCAAGCCGGCATGCCGCCCGGCGCGGCACTCGCTTCGAGGCGCTGGAGCCGCTGCGCCAGGGGGTGCGCCGTCACTTCGGGGCCGTCGCCATGGACGTGGCGCGCGGGCTGAGCGTCCGGCACGATCACGGCGGTTGCTACATGGCGCACAATTTCCAGACTGAGCTCGCCTTCTTGGGGGTGGCGAGCTCGCCCGCTTTCGTGCGAGCGCCGGAAGGCAACGGCTGCGCTGAGCGCTTCATCCGCACGCTGAAGGAGAACCTGCTCTGGGTGCAGAGCTTCGACACCCTGGAAGCCTTGCGCCACGCGCTCCTGGCCTTCCGGGAGACCTACAACACCAATTGGCTTATCCAGCGGCTCGGCTTCCGGTCGCCCGCCACTGTGCGCAAGGAGCGACTTTCACCCGCGGCTCTCGCCGCGTAGGCTCCTTCCCAGTGTCTCACAAACCGAGGGCGCTACACCGAGACCGAGCGCGCCAGGACGGCACTTGATCGGGACCTATCCTGAAAGGTCAGGGCATCCTACCCGAACATCGGAGTGTGAAAAGCATTCAGTGATCAGCGAATAGGTCTGCGGCGCTACAGCAGGGCCGCCAGCCACTTCRGAACCAGGAAYWCYACGAAGGCGCCTAAGAGCGCGGCGCTGAAGCTGAGCACTTCAGAGGCTGGCTMAGCGCTCGAGCGCATATYTASCCCAATCAGGGYACCAAATGTCGTGCAGATCCGCGCGTTTGTATCGATCCAGSTGCCGCAGGTTCGGCACCTCGAGAACA
Source organism: Methylobacterium sp. P3_A11 (assembly GCF_056403155.1). Taxonomy (NCBI): domain Bacteria; kingdom Pseudomonadati; phylum Pseudomonadota; class Alphaproteobacteria; order Hyphomicrobiales; family Methylobacteriaceae; genus Methylobacterium; species Methylobacterium sp. P3_A11. The sequence goes on along the minus strand of NZ_JBFUGA010000141.1, from coordinate 4,760 downwards.
GCATGAGTCGCTCAGCAKCCCCTGCAGATGCTGYCGATCGTCCTCTTCGTCCGCGCGTCCATCGCCTTTTGTCGCGCGTCGAGCTCCTTTTGCATCGTGCCCCGAGCCCGTTCCTTCTCAGCTGCTTCAGCCATCCCGTCCGTGCTGGCGGGATTAGCCGGATCGCTGCCCTGCTGCACCGTGGAGGGAGTCGGCTGCCTACGCGCGGGGGCTGCAAGCGCCGGGGTGGCTAGTAACACGAGAGCGACAGCAAATCGGATCATGGAGGTGTCCTCCACTGCGGAAGGCCGACGATACCACGCCCGACGGCTGAAAACTCAGCGGTCCCCGATATCAGGGTGGGTTTTCTGCAGGTTTGATCTCCCTAACGTACAACAAGTCTCGCTTGAAAACGAAACGTCCGACTAACCACATTTCTGGAAGCAGCTCTATCCAATAAACGCATCGTCACCGACGACGCGATCATTCTGTCGCACAGTCAGTGAGCCGGCGTCGGCTCACGGCATCATTTTCTCCGACTGCCCGACAGAGATTTGAATCTGATTCTGGCTGCGCCGGCCTAGATCTGCCCAAGTGAGCCGAGGACAGGACGCAGTTCACCCGAGGGGCCGTCCTATCCGATCGAGCGGCGCGCGCGGGAACTGTCAGGATGGAGCGCCGGCACACCCGGAGCACGACGATGCACGATGCCGAGCAGCTTATCCTGACCGCCAAGCCCGACGAGGGTTCACTCGACGCCGGGGCCGCTAAGAAGTTCAAGCGGAAGGGGTACGAGCGGGAGATGCACAAACTTTGAGTGCAGCTCTGCCATTTGCAGGATGGGGTCGAGCGGACCGGCACCCGCATCATCGTTGTGTGCGAAGGACGCGATGCCGCCAGCAAGGGCGGCACGATCAAGGCCCTCACCGAGCGGGTCAGTCCCCGCGTGTTCCGCGTCGTCGCGCTGCCGGCACCATCGGACCGGCAGAAGACCCAGATGTTCATCCAGCCTACATCGAGCATCTCCCAGCGGCCGGCGACATCTCGAACCTGCGTTGGTACGTCCGTCTCGGCCGGCGGGACGATGACGATGATCCGCCGCCCTGTCCGGCTGTGGTAATGCCGCGACCGAAAACACCGCCGAGCGCCGCCGCGCTCGCCGTCTGCGCCTGATCCGTCTCGAACTCGGACAAGGGCTGGCCTTTGTGGCCGGCCCCTATCATCTGTAGCAATCCTACGAAGGTCAGCTCACTCGGCAGCTGCTGGCCTCACCTTTCTCGGCTTGCGGGCCTTCCCGCTTCGCAGCGGGTTCAGCAGCCTTCTTCCGGCCGCGGGTCTTCGGGGCTTCAGCGATGGTCTCAGCGACGGCAGCCGCCTTCGGAGCGGCCTTCCGGCGCTGCTGGCCAAGACCGGCGCTTTTAGCCAACGCAGAGCGCTGAGCCGAGTAGCTCGCGGCCGTCGAAGGGTAGTCCTGGGGGAGGCCGTAGCGCGCCCAGTACTCCTCGATCGTCATGCCGTTCCTGCCCAAGTGCCGCTTCAGGGTCTTGTATGGCTTACCGTCGATGAAGCTGATCAGCGCGTCCGGCGCGATCGACTTCCGGATCTGCACGGGCGTGAGCTTCTCGGCCGACGGTGCTTCGGATGCGCCGACTTGGCCGAGGCTGGACAGTGCCGTGTAGACGCCGGAAATCAAGGCCGGAAGTTCCGTAATCGGAACGCTATTGTTCGATACGTAGGCGGCGACGATATCGGCGGTCAATTCCGTGTGATCATATTGCGGGCTTTCTATGTTGTCATTCATGTGGCGCTCCTACGTGAGACGCGCGCAAGAACGAGCCAACTTATTCCCGAAGTCAAGTTATAGCGCAAAATACCCGGGCGCAGCTTAGGCTTTTACGTTTTGCGGCCGGCACAGCTCCAATCATCGCCCATCGTTCACCGCACTTTACGACTGATTGACTGTGGTGCCGCAATGGAAACGCCTGTTCCGGCGACCAGCGCTCGACCGGGCGCAGCGACCTCTCTGCCGCGAGCTGCGTCCCGACGGACCCTGCTGGCATCCTTGCCGGTGGCAGCTGCGGTTGCGGAAGCGAAGGGTGGGAGCGCGACGTTTGTGCGTCGCTACCGCAGCCCCAGAGCGCACCGGCCCGCTTCGACGTGGATACTAAAACTTACCCCGCTGCTCCTGGTCTGATGGCCACGTTCTGCACTGCGCAGGTCGCATAAGCCATTCAGGATCATGGGCCGGGCTCCGATGACTAAGCGGCAAGCTGAGCAGGTATGCCTAAAGCCCTGTGAAAGAGGGCGTGATCGCGTTGCGACACGCCCGGAATACAAAAGCTTTGCGACAGCCTCGTTCGTCCGGAAGCCGTGGCTCTTTCGATCAAGCGCCGCACTGAGAAACCGCGAGAATGGGATGATGGCGGCATTTCTGATGCCGTTGAGGAGATGAGGGAGAGAGCTATGCCGTATCTGAAATTGACAAGGGCCTTTATCGCTGCTGCGCTCGCGCTCGGACTGGGCGTTGGAGCGAAGGCTTCTCCCTTCAGCAATACTGGACCCGCGGTCGAAGTGTCTGGCGCGGCGGATGGGTTGGTTCTCAAAACGCAGACCCTCGGGATGGAGCGTCGGCACGAGAGAAGGATGGGTCGGCAGGAGCGACGGATGGACCGGCAGGTGAACCGGCAGGAACGGAGGATGGATCGGCACGATCGACGGATGGGGCATAGCTATTGACATCGTCCATCAATCCGCAGCCTTCGTCTTCACCCGCCCCGGCCGTTGCACCGTCGGAGGCTGCGGATCATGTTGGCGGCCGGAAACGGCAGGTCGTGCATTGGATACTCACAGAGGCCAAGAGGATCCTCGGCATCTTCGGCTATCTCTGGGTGGTCTTTGGGCTGCTTATCCTTCACGAGCACATCGTCCTGTCGCGCCACGGCATCGGGTACGGGTTTTACGGACTGGCTTTTATCAATGCCTGGATCTTGGCCAAGATCATGCTCGTGGGCGAGAGCCTTGATGTCCTCCCTATTTTTCGGGGGCAACCGCTGGCGTATCCAATCCTAGCTCGATCGTGCGTATTTGCCGCGCTCTTGGTGTGCGCCTACGCTCTAGAGGAAGTGGCTCTCGGGCTCTGGCATGGAAAGACGTTGGCCGGGAGTGTGCCGACGATCGGCGGCGGGGGCGTTCGCGGATTTGCGTCAGTAGTTCTGATCATGGCTGTAGCGCTGATCCCCTATGTCGCCTTCCGCGAACTCGGCCGGGTGTTGGGGCGGGAGCGCTTGCGTACGCTTCTTTTCCGCGGTGAAGGGGCAGCAAAGACGCTTCGAGACGGGTCGGGCACGGACGCGGATTGATGCGTCGGAGGACGGCCCAACCCCTCAGTCCCCCGCTGAGAAAATCCTGAAGTCCCCATTGCCACCGGTCGGTATTAGTAGATTCACCAGAATCGCCAAGTGGGCAAGCAGGATCGCGGTGGCTGCCGTCGAGGCCTGCAATCACCGCATCGACGACAACGCGGGCATGTTCATCCCGACGCCGAAGATGCAGGGCACCGTCGACCGCGCCGATGCCGCAGCGCGGGCGGTCAACCAGATCTACCTTGACACCGTGGCGACGCCCGACCTGCCGGACAACGTCCTGATCCATGTGCTCCGGGTCTGAGTTCTCTATACGGTAGGGGGCGGGCGTAACTGGTGCGCGAAGATCCGCGCGCTGGGCGGTCCGCGCATCACGCCGAGATGGCTTTTCAAGTACAAGTTGAACCACCTGCTGCGCAGGCCAGGTCGCATCGATCCCAGGGTGCGAAAGGCCCTTATGCTCGAAGACGAGAAGGGCGCCGGCCCTTCAGGCGATCGGTTCAAGTAGCATGAGTTCCGAGGTCCCGCATGGCCTCGGACGGGACACGAGGGGCCGGGCAGGCTGCCGGCGGTCCGCCCGATCACTCGAATCCGGACGAGTCACCGGCTAAGCGTGCAGAAGAGTCCGCCCGAAGTCCGCCCGAGAACGGAAAAGCCCCGGACACGAGGTCCAGGGCATGGAAACCTAAATGGCTGTCCCAAAACAAGGAACGCCCTAATTGTTGGTAGCGAGGGAGGGATTTAAACCCCCGACACAGCATCCTGCGCGCGCCGACCGAACGCGAGTTGGCCGCGAAGGCAGAAACTCTGATCCGCAGGGTTCATGCACGCGAAGAGCTGATCGGCTTCAGCATCAAAGGACCAAGTGCGGCCAGCATAGGCCGGATCAAACTTTACCTGGGGGATGTCATGGTTGAGGTCGCACAAGCGAGCAACTGATCCCATTCGTCTGCGGTCACGAAGCGCCACATCGCGGGCCGTGTGTGGCCCGTCGGATCAAGCGGGGCGTCCGGCCCGGTGTTAGTGTGCCCAACAGCAAAGGGTTGATGCTGCGCGGGCCCTGGGTCCACCCCGATCACGCAGATTGGGCGCGGGCCGCCGCAGCACATCCCGAGCGAGGAGACAGCCCCATGAACAAGATCCTTATCGCGGCAACGGGCATCGGCGCCCTGATCCTGACCAGCGTCACGGCGGACGCGCGCGGATTTCGCGGCGGGGGCGGCGGCTTCCGGGGCGGGGGCGGATTCCATGGAGCCGGGATGCGGGGCGGCGGCTTCCGAGGGGGCGGGTTCCACGGAGGGCGCGTGGCGGGCGGCTATCGCGGCGGCCTCCGGGGCGGCGTGGCGGGCTATCGTGGCGGGTATGGCCGCTACGGGTACAGAGGTGGGTATGGGCGCTATGGCTACCGCGGTTATGGCC
>NZ_JBFUGA010000140.1:0-12304 GCF_056403155.1 Methylobacterium sp. P3_A11 | reverse complement strand
GCGCAGGTGGTGGCGCACCCGGCGGTCCATGTCGTCCACCTGCCGCCGCAGCGTCCCGTCCGGGTCGCGGGTCGGTTCGGCCAGCGCCATCGACAGGGTCGCGAGCGGCGTCTTGAGGGCGTGGGCGAGGTTGGCGACGTGGCCGCGGGCGCGTTCCAGGTTCTGGGCGTTCTGGTCGAGGAGCGCGTTGAGTTCGGCCACCACCGGCGCGATCTCGGCTGGCTGGTCCGCCGGCACCCGCTCGCGCCGGCCGGCCCGGACCGCCGCGAGGTCGGTGCCCAGGCGCGTCAGCGGCGCGAGGCCGAGGCGCACCTGGAATGCCAATCCGGCGAGCAGGCACAGGCCGAGGATGCCGAGGGCCAGGGCGAGGCTCGTCAGCGCCTCGCGCAGCGGCCCGCGCAATTCCCCCTCCGGCGCCGCCACCAGGATCGTCGCGGGCTGCGGTCCCGGCACCGTGAGCACCCGGGCGACGAGGGGCTCGCCCCGCGGACCGGTTGCCGAGGCCGGGTGCGGGCGGTCCGGATCGTCCGCCGGCCCCGGATCCGACAGGCGGATGTCACCGCCGCGCAACGAACCGGAGCGGATCGTCTCGGGTCCGCGGCGTATCATCCAGGCCCAGCCGGGGCCGGGCCGATCATAGGGCGGCGCATCGAGGTCCTGAGGCAGGATCCCGGCCTCGAGCCCGGCCCTGAGCGCGACGATCTGCGAGTCGAGGCGCCCGTCGAGCTGACCGCGCACGAACCGGTGCAGGATCAGCCCGATGGCGAGGCCCGCCACCACCAGGGCGGCCAGAACCAGGGCCAGGGCGGCGACGAGCAGGCGGGTGCGGAGCGAGCGCCGCGGCGTCCCCCCGGCCATCAGGCGGGATCCGCGTGCAGCCGGTAGCCGTGGCCGCGCACGCTCTCGATCCGCGCCGGGGCGATCTTCCTGCGCAGCCGCGTGATGATCACCTCCACGGAATTCGAATCCACGTCCGCGTCGCCCTCGTAGACCCGCTCGATCAGGTGCGGGCGCGGCACCACGGTCTCGCGGTTGAGCATCAGGCAGGACAGGACCCGCCATTCGAGCCCGGTGAGCTTGAGCGGCAGCCCGTCGTGCTCGAAGGCGCCGAGCCCCGGGTCGAAGCTCAGCGGACCGCAGGCGATCCGGCTGGCGCCGCCGCCCTGCGACCGGCGCACCAGGGCGCGCAGCCGGATCACCAGCTCCTCCACCCGGACCGGCTTGACGAGGTAGTCGTCCGCGCCCGCCTTGAAGGCCGCGACCTTGTCGCTCCAGCCATCCCGTGCGGTGAGCACCAGCACCGGCAGCGTCCGCCCCGCCGCCCGCCAAGCCCGCAGCACCGAGACGCCGTCGCCCTTCGGCAGGCCGAGGTCGAGGACGACGGCGTCGTAGCCCTCCGTCTCGCCGAGATGCTGGGCGTCCTCGCCGGTGGCGGCGTGGTCCAGCACGAAATTCTCCGCGCGCAGGACCTTGGCCACCTCGGCGGCCAGCGCCGCGTCGTCCTCCACCAGCAGGATCTTCACCCGTCCGCTCTCCCTGCTCCAGCCTCGGGTCCGGCGGAACGATCCCGTCTCGGGCCGAAACGCAGTCCGGGCCGGGTGTTAGGGCCGTGTCCTCAAGTCACCCGTCCCCTTGGCCACGGCGATCCCGATCGGTCGAACGGCATGAGAGTCCCGAGCCAAGCCCTTGAATCCGCAAGAGTTCCACGGAATGCGCTCTGGCGCTGCCGATTTAACCGGATCTGAACCGGGCGGTTCAGGCCGGATTGGCCGCCCGTCCTTACGAAGGGGCCACGGATCGAACGGGTCCGGACTCTTCAAAGGTGACACATCATGACCGACGACAAGACCATCGACCGCACGGCTCAGGAGATCCGCGGGCCAGCCGCCGGCCCTTCCGGCCCGCGGCGGACCGCGATCCCCCGCCGGACCTGGGTGGTGGGCGCGGTGGCGGCGCCCCTGATGCTCGGCGCCGTGGGCCTGTCCCTGGCACAAGGCACGGCGTTCCAGCCGACCCCCGTGGCGCCGGTGGCGATCCAGTCGCTGGCCCCGTCCGGGGCGACCGCCGTCAAGGGCGAGGTCGCCGAGATCTTCGGCAACAAGTTCGTAGTTCAGGATGGGACCGGCCGGGCCCTGGTCGAGACCGGCCGCGAAGGCGAGGGCGGCGGCCTCGTCGCCAGGGGCGAGACCGTGACGGTCCAGGGCCGGTTCGAGACGGGCTTCCTGCATGCCCGGGTCCTGACCCACGGGGACGGGCGGACGATCCTCCTGGGGCCGGCCGGCGCGCCGCCGACGGGCAGCCTCGACTGGGCCAAGGATCGGCTCGGTTTCGGGCCGAAGCCCGATCCGGCCGCCCTGGCGGCCTCCGTGCAGGCGGCCGGCTACAGCGACGTGCGCATCACCGGCCGCGGCCCGCGGCACTGGGAGGTCGCCGCCAGGGACCGGGAGGGGCGCGAACGCCAGCTCCATGTCGGCTTCGACGGGCAGGTGCGCGAGCGGCCGACGCCCGGGCGCCCGGCGCTGTGACCCGATGCCGGCGCGGGATGTCGTGCAACCCTTCCCGCCCTGCCGCGTCCTCCTGTCACGCACCAGGCAGGAGGACGCTTCGTGGAACCGATGAAGCCCATGGAACCGATGAAGCCGATGGAACCCATGAAGCCCATGACGCCGATGAAGGGCGTGGAGCCCTGGTGGCCGAAGGACCTCGGGGATCCCTCGACCAGCGGCGCGCAGAACGGCATGAAGTACGCCTTCTTCCCGGACCAGCACCGGCTGCTGATCGAGCGCGACGGGCAGGTCTCCACCTACGACAGCGGCGATCACCGGATCGGCGGCGTCGCGCAGGCGGATGGGGCCGGGACGTCGCTGACCTTCTCCAGCCAGAACGGCGACGTGGACCTCGGCTCCCTGAAGAAGCTCGGCTGAGCCCGGCGTGGACAGGCCGGGACGGTGCGCTTAAGCCCGGCCCGGTCATGCCAGCCGCCCCGCCGAACCCGTCGACGCCATGCGCGCGCTGATCGACCTCGTCCGCGCCCTGCGGGCGCCCGACCGGCGACGCCTCGGCCTGATCGCCCTCGGTCTCGCGGTGGCGGCCTTGCTGGAGGTGGTGGGCGTCGCCTCGGTGATCCCGTTCCTGACGCTGGTCGGGGATCCGTCGGCGGCGACCCGGATCCCTTACCTCGCCCAGGCCCGGGCCGTCCTCGGCCTGACCGACGAGCGCGGCTTCCTGCTGGTGACCGGCGGCGCGGCCCTCGCGGCGATCCTGGTCACCGCCCTGGTCAATGCCGGTCTGACCTACGCGCAGCTCCGGTTCACCCATCTGGCCGGCTACAGCCTCAGCCGGCGGCTGCTGTTCCGCTACCTCGACCGGGAGCGGCTGTTCTTCACGCGGAGCAACAGCGCCGAACTCGCCAAGAACGTGCTCTCCGAGACCGACCGTCTGGTGATCGGCGCGCTCACGCCCGCCACGGTGCTCGCCTCGCGGGCGAGTTCCGCGCTCGCGGTGATCGCCTTCCTGCTGGCCTACGCGCCGCAGCTCGCGCTGATCCTGGGCGGCGGCTTCGGCGGGCTCTATGTCGGGATCTACCTCGTCATGCGCGCCCGGCTCGCCCGGCTCGGCAGCCGCACCGTGGCCGACAACGAGGCGCGGTTCCGGATCGTGCACGAGACCTTCGGGGCGCTCACCGAGCTGAAGCTCTACGGCCGCGCGGAGGCGTTCGCGTCCCGGTTCGATGCCCCGGCCCGCGCCTACGCCCTCGCCACGGCGGCGAGCCAGCTCACCGGCCAGATGCCGCGCTTCGTGATCGAGGCCCTGGCCTTCGGCGGGGTGATCGTGGTGGTGCTGTTCGCCCTGGCCCAGGGACTCGACGTCGCCGGTATCCTGCCGCTGCTCGGCCTTTTCGCTTTCGCGGGCTACCGGATGCTCCCGGCCTTCCAGAACATCTTCACCTCGGTGGCGCTGATGCGCTTCACCCTGCCGGCGGTCCGGGTGATCGTCGACGAACTCGCCGGCGAGCGGGCGCCCCTGCCCCGCACCGCGGAGCGCCTGCCCTTCGCCCGGGCGATCCGGCTCGAGGGAGTCGGCTTCGACTACGGCACCGAGCGGCCGGCGCTGACGGGCATCGATCTGACGATCCCGGTCAACACCACGACCGGCTTCGCCGGCCGGACCGGCTCCGGCAAGTCGACCCTCGCCGGCCTCATCCTGGGCGTCCTCAACCCGGGGACGGGCCGGATCACCGTGGACGGTCGGCCCCTCGACACCGCCACCCTGCCCGCTTGGCAGAACCGGATCGGCTACGTCCCGCAGGAGGTGTTCCTGGTGGACGGCACGGTGGCGGAGAACATCGCGCTCGGCCTCGACGGGCCGGACCTCGCCGCCGTCGAGCGGGCAGCGCGGCTCGCCGGCGCCCACGACTTCGTCACGGCGCTGCCGCACGGCTACGGGGAGCGGGTCGGGGAACGCGGGGCGCGGCTGTCGGGTGGCCAGCGCCAGCGCCTCGGCATCGCCCGTGCACTCTATCACGACCCCGACGTCATCGTGTTCGACGAGGCGACCTCGGCCCTCGACGACGAGACGCAGGCCGCGGTGATGCGGGCGCTGCGCGCCCTGTCGGGCCGGCGGACGCTGATCCTGATCGCCCACCGCCTGTCGACCCTTGAGGGCGCGGACGCAGTCCACGTGCTGGAGGCGGGGCGGCTCGTCACCTCCGGTCCGCCCGAGACGGTCCTCCCCGGGCTCGGCACGGCGGCGTGAACGCTCCCGAGGCCCACCCCTTGCGCCCGACGCCGCCTCCGTTACCTCGGCCCTCCGAGACAGACCGGGAGATCACCGTGACCGAGCGCATCGAACTGACCGCCGCGGACGGCACAACGGCGACGCTCGCGACCCACGGGGCAGAGCCGGTGTCCTGGCGGGTCGGGGGCACCGAGTATCTCTGGAGTGGCGACCCGGCGCACTGGAACCGCCATGCCCCCTGGCTCTTCCCGGTGGTCGGCGCCTCGGCCGGCGGGCACGTGAAGGTCGGGTCCGAGCGCTACCCGATGGCCCAGCACGGCTTCGCCCGGGACCTGCCCTTCACGGTGGTGACCCAGAGCGCCGACGCGGTGACCCTGCGCCTGACCGACGGGCCTGAGACGCGGGCGCATTACCCGTTCGCGTTCCGGCTCGACGTGACCGCCCGGGTCCGCCCGGCGGGCCTCGATCTCGACGTCAGGGTCGCCAACCCCGGCGACGTCCCGCTGCCCTACGCCCTCGGGTTCCACCCGGCCTTCCCCTGGCCCTTCGCGGGGGGCGTCCGCGCCCGGGATGGCGGCTACGCGGTGGCGTTCGAGCACGCCGAGCGGCCGTTCGCCCCCCAGGTCGGCCCCGGCGGCCTCCTGCTGCGGGCGGAGCAGCCGATCCCTCTCGCCGGCGACACGCTGCCCCTCGATCCGGCGATCTTCACCGAGGCCTTCGTGTTCCGGAACGCGCGCAGCCGGTGGATGCGTTTAACCGGCCCGGAACGGGCGATCCACATGGAGATGGAGGATTTCCCCCATCTCGCGGTCTGGACCAAGCCCACGGCGCCGTTCCTGTCGCTCGAATGCTGGACCGGCTACGCCGACTGGGCGGATTTTTCCGGTCCCCTGGCCGAGCGCGATGCCCAGCGTCTGCTCGCTCCGGGGGCCGAGGCGAATCACGGCGTCCGGTTGACGCTCGAAGGCTGAGCGATGCGCGTCTGGGTGGCCCGCCCCGAGCCCGGCGCGACGCGGACCGGAGCGGCCCTCCTGGCCCAGGGTCATGCGCCGCTCGTGGCGCCGGTGCTCGTGGTGCAGCCGAGCGGCGTGGCGCCGCCCGTGGGACCCTTCGCCGCGCTGCTCCTCACCAGCGCCAACGCGGTGCCGGCGCTCCGGGGTGTATCCGCCCTACGCGGCCTGCCGGTCTTCGCGGTCGGCGCGCGGACGGCCGCCCTGGCGCGGGAGGCCGGCCTCGGTCCCGTGCGGGAGGGGCCGGGCGCTGCCTCCGGCCTCGCCGCCCTGGTGGCGGACGCGCTGCCGCCGGGCCAATCCCTGCTCCACGCGACCGGGGCCGAGCGCAAGCCGGAACCGGCGGCGGCGCTGACGGCGGCCGGATTCGGGGTCACCACTTTCGTGGCCTATCGGGCCGAGGCGCTGCGGCACCTCCCGGAGAGCGTCGGCGGTGAACTCGCCGCCGGACGCCTCGACGCCGCCCTCCACTACTCTCGGCGCAGCGCCGCCATCGCCCTCGCCCTCGCGGAAGGATCGGGGCACGGCGGAGCTTTCCGCCGCCTGAGGCATTACTGCCTATCGCCGGATGTCGCGGCACCCCTGGAAGCGGCCGGCGTTCCGGTCCATTTCGTCGCGGCGCGTCCGCGCGAAACGGACCTGCTCGACGCCCTCGCACCGCCGCCGGGCCAGCCGATGCGGTGACAGGGAGGCCGGGCCGCCGTATCTCGCCCTCGCGCCCGGCGCCGCCGCGGTGCTAGGGGGGCGCGGCGACGCCGAAAACGTTGGAGGACTTGCCCGTGACGCCACCACCCAGCGACGCCGACAAGCCCGGATCCGGCGGCCGGAAGCCGGACGCCGTTCCCGGCAGGCCCGGGCAGCCGATCCCGTCCGCGGGCCAGCCCCGGTCGGCCACGGCGTCGGCGTCCACCGCGTCGACCTCCGCATCCTCGGCGTCCGCCACGGGTGGCGCGAAGCCGGTTGCACCGGGCCTGGGCGAGGCCGCGAAGGCGCCGCAGGGATCGGTCACCGGGATGCCGCCCAAGCCGGCGACCGAGCCCGTGGTGTCCGCCAAGCCTGGCACGACGGCCGACGCGGCCAAGCCCGGTTCCGGGACCGAGAGCCCGAAGCCTTCGACAGGCCCTGTCGCCCAACCGTCGACAGCCAAGCCCGATGGCCTGAAGGCCGAGCCGTCCAAGATCGAGCCGTCCAAGGCTGAGCCTTCCAAGGCTGAGCCGCCGAAGATGGGCCAGTCCGGAACGTCCGACGCTGCCAAGTCAGGGGCCTCCACCGCGTCGACGGCCTCCGCGGCCGCCTCGGGGGCGCCCGGAGCGAAGGTCGCGCCCGGCACGCCCGATCCGACCAAGCCCGGACAGCCGGGCTCGGGCACCCAGACCGGCGCCCGCCCGGCCGGACCCGCCACGGGTGCCGCGGGGGCGGCGGCTGCCGGCGCGGTCACGGCCGGTCCGATCATCGATCTGAAGGCCAAGCGCATCCCCGATGCACCGGCCGCCGGCAGGGAGCCGGTCAAGGAGGCCGGAAAGGACGGCCGGGAGCCGCCGAAGGGTCCGACCCCGACGGCGACCGCGGCCGACCCCGCACGTGGCGCGGCGTCACCGTCCGGCCGCGGCGGCGCCGGGTTCGGCTCGATCGCGGCTGCCGGGCTTCTCGGCGGCCTCATCGGTGCGGGCCTGCTGTTCGGCGCCGAGAAGGCCGGGATCGGTCCCGATCCGCGCCTGAACGCCCTGGACCAGCGGCTGTCCAGTCAGGTCGCGTCCCTCGACAAGCGCGTCGACGGGCTTGCCCCGCGCGACGCGCTGGCGGCCCTGGACAAGCGCCTCGCCGCCACGGAAACGAGCGCCAAGCAGGCGCTGGACAAGGCCGGCGCCGCGCCGGCGGCGGCGCCGACGGAGGGTCAGACGACCGGCCCGTCGCAGGCCGTCCCGGCGGACCTGATCGCCCGCCTCGACAGCCTCGACCAGCGGGTGGCCGCGCTCCAGGAGGAGCCCGGCCAGGAGCCGGGCCGCGACCAGCCGGCCGATTCGAAGCTCGGCGCCGTCCAGGACAGCGGCAAGTCCGACAACGCCAAGCAGATCGCCGATCTCCAGGCGCGGCTGAAGGCGGTGGAGGAGGCCGGTGCCAACAAGGGTGCGGCCGAGGACGCCGCCCAGAAGGTCGCCACCCTGCAGAGCGAAATGGAGCAGAAGACCAAGGCGAATGCCGAGGCCGACGCGGCGCTGGGGCAGCGGCTCGATGGGCTGCAGCAGGCCCTCGACGCCCGGGTGAAGGCGGCCACCGAGGCCGTCCAGGCCGCGACCCAGGCGAGCCGCACCGCCGCCGAGGCCGGGCAGACCCAGGCCGCGGAGGCCGCGAAGGCGGTGGACCGGCAACTGAAGGCGCAGGCCGATCAGATCGCCGCCCTGGACAAGAGCGTGTCGCAGCGCGCCGAGGCCACCACCGTCCAGGCGGCGCTCCGGATCGTCGTGGCCGACCGCGTCGCGGCCGCCCTCGATTCCGGCACGGCCTATGCCGAGCCGCTGGCAACCCTGCGCAAGCTCGATCCCGGGACCGAGGCGCAGGCCAAGGCCCTCGCGCCCTTCGCCGAGGGCGGTGCCCCCTCTGCGTCCGATCTCGCCGACACCTTCCGGCCGATCGCCGGGCGCATCGCGGCCCGGCGGCAGGCCCAKCGGGCCAAGACCGCAGCCGAGACCGGTGACTTCCGCTCCAAGCTCCTCAGCATGGCCGACGGCCTCGTGCAGGTGCGCAAGGCCGACGCGCCCGCTCCGGAGGCCTCGAACGATCCGGAGGGCAAGGTCCAGGCGGCCCTCGACCGCGGCGACCTGACGGCGGCGGAGGCGGCCTTCGCGGCGCTCCCGGCCGAGACGCGGGATCAGGCGGGCGATTTCGGCGCCACGCTCAAGGCGCGCGCCGAGGCCGAGCAGGCCGCGCGCACGCTCCTCGACACCGCCTTCAAGGCCCTGCCGGTCGGCGCAGCCACCCCATCCCAGGCCGCACCGGCCGCCCCCGGGCGTTAGTCGGGTGACGGCCTCCCGCCGCGCGCCGCGCGGCTGCAACCTCTCCGGGCGGACGCGCAGGCGCTCCGCTCCTCCCGCCCCCCGCGACGGCCATCCGCCGGCCGCCGACAGGAGACACTGATCCCATGTGGCGCGCCCTCGCCTTCCTGGCCCTGCTCGCACTCGCCGCCTTCGGGGCGGTCTGGATCGCCGACCGGCCCGGCACCGTCACCCTCGTCTGGAACGGCTATCAGATCGGTACCAGCCTCGCGGTCGCCCTCGTGGGCGTCATCGCGGCGGCGATCGTCCTGGGAATACTCTGGGCGATCGTGCGCGGCGTGATCGGCCTGCCGGAGGCGCTGGTGCGCGGCTCCGCCGAGCGGCGCCGGGCCAAGGGCCTCTCAGCCCTGTCCCGCGGCATGGTGGCGGTCGGTTCGGGGGATCCCCTGGCGGCCCGGCGCTACGCTAGCGATGCCGAACGTCTCCTCGGCACCGAGCCGCTGACCCTCCTGCTGAAGGCGCAGGCGGCGCAGATCTCCGGTGACCGGGATGCCGCCGAGAGCGCTTTCCAGCGTATGGTCGACGATCCGGAGACCCGGGTCCTGGGCCTGCGCGGTCTGTTCGTGGAGGCCCGGCGCCGCGAGGACGAGACCGCCGCCCGCGCCTACGCCACCGAGGCCGCCCGCCTCGCTCCGAGCGTCACCTGGGCCAACGAGGCGCTGCTGGAGGCCCAGAGCGCCGACGGTGACTGGGCCGCGGCCCTCGAGACCATCGAGCGGCGCTCCTCCCTCGGCCTGATTGACAAGGCGAGCGCCCGTCGGCAGCGGGCCGTGCTGCTGACCGCGATCGCCGGCGAGCGCGAGGCCGGCGAGCCCGAGCTCGCGGCTGAGCGGGTCCTGCAGGCGGTCAAGCTCGCCCCCGAACTCGTGCCGGCCGCCTGCATCGCAGGCCGGCTCCTCGCCCGCCGCGGCGACTTCAAGAAGGCGGCGCGGATCGTCGAGGCGGCCTGGAAGGCCAACCCCCATCCCGACCTCGCCAAGGTCTATCTCGGCCTGCGGACAGGGGATTCCGTCCGCGATCGCCTCGCGCGCGCCGAGGTGCTGGCGAAGCTGTCCGTCTGGGATCCGGAATCCCGGCTCGCCCTGGGGCAGGCTGCCCTGGACGCACGGGACTTCAAGCGTGCGCGGGAGGCCGTGAAGCCGCTCCTGTCCGACCGCCCGACCGCCCGCGCCTGCCTGATGATGGCGGCGATCGAGGAAGCCGAGCACGGTGCCGCCTCCGGTCAGGCCCGGGAATGGCTCGCCCGCGCCGCGCGCGCACCCCGCGATCCCCTGTGGATCGCCGACGGCGTTGCCTCCGAGACCTGGGCACCGGTCTCGCCGGTGACCGGACGCCTCGACGCCTTCGCCTGGCGCGAGCCGCCGAACACACTGGCCGCTGCGCCGGCGGTCGAGCCGGAATCGGAGCCGACCGCGCCCGTCCTGGTGCCGGCGGCTCCAACGGTCCCGATGACCCCGATCGTCCCGGCGGCTCCGACCGTCTCTGCACCGGTCTCCCCATCGGCCGCTGGCGCCCATTCCGCCGGGCCGGGGACGGCCGTGCCCGTGCCCACCGTGCTGCCGGCGAAGGCGGCTGAAGCCAAGACGGCCGGCGCCGATCCGGTCTCGGTCGGCATGGCAGCCGCGGCGCTGCCGCCGTCCGGTCCGGGGGAACGCACGGTGCGCAGGACCGGCTGATCGGGGTGCCGGGGGCCGACGAGACGGACCGCGCATGACAGGCATGTCCCGCGGTCACGGGTAAGGCGTGCCATGTGTCTACTGGCAGTTGAAGTAATCGACCTGCCGTATAGCGTAGGCGTAGAACCGTCGACCGAGGATCCGATCATCCACCAGCCCATCCTGCGCCTCCGGTGCCCGTCGAGTCCGCCGGGTCCGGGCTGCATGCCGCCTCGCGCGGTGCGGCCGTGACCCTGTACGACGAGGACGGCGAGCCGCGCCGGCAGGTCGGCGCCCTGCCGTTCCGGCATGGGCGGGACGGGAATCCGAAGATCCTGCTGGTGACGTCGCGGGAAAGCCGCCGTTGGGTCATCCCGAAGGGGTGGCCCATGAAGGGCCGCAAGCCGTTCGAGGCGGCTGCGCGGGAGGCCTACGAGGAGGCGGGCCTGCGCGGTGCGGTCGGCAAGCGTCCGATCGGCCTGTACCTCTACCAGAAGCGCCTCCGGAACCTCGACGTCGTCCTGTGTCAGGTGAAGGTCTTTCCCCTGGAGGTGCGCAAGCAGCTCAAGCACTTTCCCGAGGCGCGCCAGCGGGAACTCCGGTGGTTCACCCCGTCGGATGCCGCCGAGGCGGTCTCCGAGCCGGGGTTGGCCGCCCTCATCCGGGCCGCGGCCCGCACGTAAAGCGCACGGAAGCGCAACACGGCGTTGCCAACGCGGCGGCGATCCGTTATGGCCCCACTCGGCCGGATGGACACGCCCCCCGCGGGGGCGACCCGGCCACCTGCTGCGGTAGCTCAGTGGTAGAGCACTTCATTGGTAATGAAGAGGTCGAGAGTTCAATCCTCTCTCGCAGCACCAGTATCTCCCTAACGATTACAGTAGGTTAGGGCTCAGCGACCCTCTGACGATGACCGCACTCTTACACAGCGGTCTCACACATTGTCTCTCAGGCTCGCGAAACCTTGGAGAGACCCTAAATCTGGGGTCTACTACCTACGCCAGCGCACCCCGGTCGATCTTGCCGCAAGGTTGAAGGGTCACACCGTGTCCCTTCCAATCGGTGAGGGTTCGGCTTGCGTGAAGGTCGGACCCATCATCCAAGCGTCCCTGAGAACCAAAGAGGCTCGGGAAGCACGGTCACGGCACGCCATAGCCGATGGTGCCCTCAAGCGGATTTGGAACGTCGAACGCGGGTGTGCCCAATCCGACACACTGATTGAACCTCGCCTGTTAGCTGTTCCTCTCGGCGCTCCTGCCGGTGATCCGACCGCGGCCCCCTCCCCCGTCACGATCACCAGCCCCACCTTGACCGTTGGGGACCTGTTTGACCGATGGGCGACGGATCGTGCGGACAAGCGGGCTCCCAACACGATTAAGCGTTACCGTGGGAGCATTCGGTCGTTTGAAGCCTTCGCCAACGGCCGGGATGCTCGGACCCTGACTGGCGATGACGTGTTCGCATGGGCGGAGCATCGGCGAGACCGGGAAGGCATCAGCCCGCGCGCGATCAACAAGAACGATCTGGTAGCTGTCAGTTCGGTGTTTCGATGGGGTGTGGGTCGGTCATCCGGTCAGATCCTGTCGTCCAACCCGGCGGCCGGCATATCGCTGGATGAGCCCAGGATCGTTCCACAACGCGAGCGGACGTTCCGTGAAGGTGAGATAGCGGCAATCCTGTTGGCGGCCTCACGGGTCATGCTAGACGCCCGTAACCCGGCCCATAGTGCAGCCCGCCGATGGTGCCCTTGGCTCGCGGCCTACAGCGGTGCCCGGATAGCCGAGCTAACGAACCTTCACCGTGAGGATATACGGATCGAAGGTGGCATCCCATTCATGCACCTGAGGGT